>JAIOSZ010000245.1 GCA_021107335.1 Desulfuromonadaceae bacterium
TCACAAAAACATCTCTTGTCAAGCTGAGCTCAAAAAAAAACAAAACACTGTTTAAAAGATGTCGATCGTCAGAGTCTTGCTACACAGCAATTAGAATGCCAGAGCGCCATAGATGCTTCAAAAACAGCGACCAAACAACGATCTGCAATGGGGCTAAATGCGTAACCAGACCAGCTAAACCTTGGCGCCTCCAGCAACGAGCCATAAGCAGAAAAACAAATCACTGTTTCACTCTTACGACAAAGACACCCCGCCAGCCCCCCACAAAAAGCCACCCTAGCGACCCCAAAACGCAAAAACACCAACCCAACACGTCAATCTGGATCTTTGAGTTCCGTTATTGAGCAATCACACAGGTTACACTATGTGCCACCCGGACATTCACCCTGCCTTAAACGTCGCCCACAAGGGCGCTCAAGCTGTCTTTTTTGTTGAAAAAGACCACTTGTTGGTGTAATTTCTATCCTCTCCAGCGGCTAAACAGCTGAGAGTGGGCACATTGAGTTAATCCGAGCTAGCCACAAATTGTGCATGCTGGGATTGGCCACCAACAACCTGTATTGTCTCCGAGCCAACCGACCTAAAGATATCCATTCCACGGTCTATGGCCTACGGGTCTCGCTGGAAACGGTGCGGCCTCCCGAATTGGAAAGGAGCGCTCTTCATCGCCGAAGACTTTATTGTTTCCGGTCGACTGGGGTTCTTTCCACTTATGGCGAGAACCTTTTTTTGTTTGGACCCCGCCTTTAGGGCTGAAAACCAAGAAAAGATTAAACGTTGTTCTATTCTATACACGCACAAAGATAAGCCAGCCAAGCAACACAGCGCACATTTTAGCGCAACAGCGCCGACCCGCAAGGGAGAAGCCTAACAATTTAGCTTCAGCTGCAATTTTTTCCTGACCAGACGTTTTGTGTCTCAATGCGCAAACTAGGTCCAGCCGGAAACCCTGGCGGCCTGAAGCTTCTGCAAAGACAACCTTACTATAAGAGCTCCTCGCTTCAGACTGTCGAAGCCTTGCCAAGATATTTATTTCGGAAGGAATATTCCATGCCCAGCTTTGAAGAAGCCCGTGCCACCATCCTGAACCAGGTTCCCTTGATGGGCCTCGAGCGCGCGTCCATCCTCGATGCCGGCGGTCGGGTCCTTGCCGAAGATATTATGGCACCCTGGGACATGCCCCGCTGGACCAATTCTGCCATGGACGGCTATGCTGTTTGCTCTGCCGATTGCCAACAGCCAACCACCCTGCCGGTAACCGGCTTTATTCCAGCCGGCGGCTCCCTCGGTTCCCCGTTGAAAGCCGGAACCGCCGTCAAGATCATGACCGGAGCCCCTGTCCCCGCTGGTGCCGATGCCATTGTACCCGTTGAAGACACTGAAGAGACCGATGGCGGTGTTCATTTTCCCCAACCAATCAAAGCGGGAGCACATATCCGCCACAAGGGAGAAGATGTCCAGACGGGCGAGTGCGTCGTTCCCGCCGGCACCATCCTACGGCCTGCGGAAATTGGCATGCTAGCGTCCTATGGCAAGATCTTTGTCTCTGTTTTTCGTCCCGCCAGGGTGGCTATTCTGGCCACCGGCGACGAACTAGTCGAGCCCGGGGAACCGCTGGGAGACGACAGGATCATCAACAGCAACACCCTGGCCCTGGCCACTGCCCTGCGGGAAATCGGTGCCGAGCCGACCATTCTTGGCATTGCTCGCGACACCCGCGAGGCGACACAAGAAAAGATGCTCGAAGGACTCAAGGCCGACGCACTGATCACCTCCGCCGGCGTATCGACCGGCGACCGAGATTTCGTTCGCACCGTACTCGATGAACTCGGTGCCGAAACCCTCTTCCACCGCGTCGGCATCAAACCGGGCCGACCAACCACTTTTGCCTGCCTCGGCAAGACACCTATCTTCTGCCTGCCTGGCAACCCGGTATCAACCCTGGTCACCTTCGAAGAACTGGTCAGACCCGCCCTACTAAAGATGATGGGTCATAGGCGAGTTATTAAACCTTTGATTGAGGCCACCCTACTGACGGACCTGACCAAGAAACGCCTCGGCGTTCTCAATTTTCAGCGGGTCAGCATTGAGGTTCGCGATGGGAAATATCTAGCCAGCTGTTCTGGGGACCAGAACACCGGCATCCTCAAAACCATGGTACGGGCCGATGCCCTGGCGCTGCTGCCTGAGGACCGAGACTACTTTCAAGCTGGCGACCAGGTGCACATCCATCTGCTGAGCAGCGACGCAGATATGCTCGAACACTGAAAGCTACACATTCCGTCACCATCGAGCAAACTATGCGGTATAGCGTATCAAATCTCATTGACTGCCGGGTTTCACTCATAGTACTCTAATGATTTACGCAAAGCCTTTTTAAAAGGCTTTGCGCCTAGACCTTTATAGAGTACAGATAGAAACTTTCTTTCGGCGGTAAAGCCATGAATATCAGCAAATTTGTCATCCCGGAAGTCATCTTCGGCCCCGGCGCCCTGCAGCATCTCGGCGAAAGCGCCGCAGGGAGCGGTGCCTCCAGAGTCTTGCTGGTGACCGACAACGGCTTGCTGGAAACTGGCTGGATCGATCAAGCGGCGGAATATCTTGGTGCCGCAGGGATTGAATACGAAATTTTTTCTGCCCTTAGCTCCAACCCCAAGGACACAGAAGTTGAAGTGGCCCTGGAACGCTACCAAATGA
>JAIOSZ010000235.1 GCA_021107335.1 Desulfuromonadaceae bacterium
CACCAAAAACAAAACCCCGCTTCCAAGGAAGCGGGGTTTGCCAGTATTTTGAGTTCAACGACTATGCGCTAAGCTCATTAACTGTGCCCTACCTGATCCGTAAAGAGCAGGCGGGGTTTAGATCTAAATAAAAAGCCGGATTCGGCCGCTATTAGATCTTACGGACGTTGGCGGACTGGGGGCCTTTCTGGCCTTCAGTCACTTCAAACTCGACCCGGTCGCCTTCAGCGAGGGACTTGAAGCCGTCGCCAGCAATGGCGGAGAAGTGAACGAAAACATCGGGGCCGTTGTCCTGCTCGATAAAACCGAATCCCTTGGCGTCATTAAACCATTTTACAGTACCTTGTACCATTTTTGTTCTTCTTTCTTTTGGTTCCCAACTGGGAACATGTTGATTGTTGTGCGTTATTTTCGTTTGCACCAAAAAGAGCCACTCAATCCTTAAGGTCTGCGCGGCTCCAAAAACTGACTGACGATCAATCTGTTCGGCAACGAAAAACTACACAACCTTCTCTTAAGTAACGTTCTTCTATCATGGGCGGCCAGCAAAACGCAAGGCTTTTAATGTAAATCGACCACCTAATATTTTCGGAATGTTTTCAACCGGAGAATATTTCCCGATATTCCATCGGCAGGGCAAAAGAAACCTGTGTACCCATACCCAACTCGCTCTCCACCCATATCTCTCCACCGTGGGCTTCGACAATGTTTTTGACGATGGACATACCCAGGCCCAATCCCGGGACCGCGGCATTAGAACCGTCAGCACGGTAGAACTTGTCGAAAACCCGCGCAAGCTGCTCTGGAGCCTACCGACTCCCTGATCTTTAACCGTAATCAGCAAACGACTTCCCTGCACCATGGCACCCACTCGAATCGGGGTTTTCTGCGGCGAAAACTTGACGGCATTGCTAAGCAGGTTTTCCAAAACCTGTTCCAGCTTGTTGCGATCGGCCAGTATCTCCAGCGGCCCTTCCGGAAGGGTCACCTCGAAACGATGCTGGTCGCTCGCATACCGATATTCGGCCACCACGCGCTGCAGCAATGCGGGGATGTCGCAGCAACCTTTTTCCAGTGAAATCAGTTTACCGTAACGCATGCGACTGAGATCGAGAAGTTCCGATACGATTTCCTCCAGCCGCTGGGCCTTTTCAAAAACAGTGCTCAGCAGCTCCCGCTGCCGGTCCGGATCATCCAGACCGAAGCGCGCCTGATTGAGCAACAGTTCAGTAAATCCCATTACAGCCGTCAGAGGAGTACGTAATTCATGGGCCGCCGTGGAAATAAACTCGTTCTTCATTCGATCGAGTTCCCGTTCCCGGCTGACATCCCGCAGAATAGCAATGGCGCCCCTCAGCTCCCCGTCGCGACTCAACACCGGGGCGCTATGAGCCTGAATCGCCCGGTCCTGTTCGGCTCCGGGCAGAGCAACGACCCATTCTATAGACTGTTCCTCACGCGCTCCGGCCAGAATAGCAAATATCTGTCCGGTGAAACCCTTTTCGCTAAAAATTGAGGAGACTGGGCGACAGAAAGCCTCATCCAGACGAAAGCCGGCGATCCTTTCTGCAGCTCGATTCATCAGTGTCAGACGACCCTGCAGGTCAACGACCACCAAACCGTCCGCTACTGACTTGAGAATAAAATCGGTCCGGTCCCTAGCCGCCTCGGCTTCGGCCAAGGCCTTTTTTAGCTGCGCTTCATTCTTCAACCGTTCTGTGATATCTCGCACCACCGCCAAAAAACGCTGCTCCGGGCCGGTGCTGAAAGCCGAAATCGTAATTTCAACCGGCAAGGTGCTGCCGTCCTTACGCCGGTGAATACTTCGAAAAACTTCTGAATGCCCGGGGGTCATTCGTTGCCAGATCTGGTCGAGTACCCTTGCACTGAATCGCTGTTGGATATCGATGGCGTTCATCTTCAGTAATTCCTGTTGGGAATAACCGAGATATTTGCAAGCCTGAGGGTTGACATAGAGAAACCGCCCTGCCATATCATGCATGAAAATGGGCTCGGCGGCATTCTCCAGCAAAGTACGGCTTTGCTCCTCACTGTCCCGCAATTTAAGAGCCGCCCGCTGTCGCTCGATAGCCCCACCAAGAATCTCTCCAGCGGTCTGCAATAGATCAATATCCTGCTTCGCCAAAGCCTGCTCACAGCTTACGCCATTGATGCCGAGAAAACCGATCAGGTCGCCGCCACTCTGGATGGGTACGCACACTAGGGACTGGGTCTCCTGGGCGAACCATACAGCTTTTTCCGCCTTGGCCGTCTCCGGTAAGCTATTGACTTGTGGAACATAGACCAGCTGGCGCTGCTCGATCTGAGTCATAAACCAGGGGACCTGCGTTACAGGAAGGCCCTGAACGCTATTCTTCTTTGAACTGACTCCTTCCGCGCACCACTCGTGGGTATTTGTCAGGGTGCGGCCATCCTCCGAAAAAAGGATGAGATAGCAGCGATCCACGCTGGCAAAGCGACCCAAACCTTCCAATGCAAAGTCTATCCCCGCATCAATCTGCTGAAGTGGTTGTTCCACAAAACGGGTGGAGATTCTGGCAATCAACCCCTCAAAAGCCTCCCGGTAAGCTAATTCTTTTTCTGCCTGAATGCGCAACAATATATTGCTGGCCATGATCGCCAAACTCAACAGCAGTAACAGAATAACGGCGGCGCCTATCCAGATATACGTCTTATTAATCGGATAGAAAGTCTCAGGCCGTCCGATCACCCTGCTTCCCGCCGGCAGGTCCGTTAAGGAAATCCCAAAGTGCTGCAACTGGGCATAATCGAAACTTGGCTCATAGGCGGCTTTGGTGATTGGCGGGATGGATACTGCCGACTCCCCTTGCAGAACCCGTTGCGCCATCTGGGCCGTTCGTAGACCGTGCAACTCACCGTTGGTAAGCAGCCCGCCGACAATACCGTTGCCCAAGGCCCAACCCCACATACCGTAGATGGGCACGGGGCTATGCTGGTCAAGGAGCGGGGTGTGACGGGAATAAGAAAAAACACTGCCAGCGCGGTCAGCAATGATATGAACCAACTGCACCACGGTATCCGACTCCAACTTTTCGAGCCGTTGGTATAATTCCGGCAGAGTAAAACCATCCCAGATCTCGAATCGAACTCCCCGTCCAGAATGGTCAGCAATTGCTTGATCCACATCCCGGCGCATGATAGCGCCCAGGGAAGTCTGATCGAGCAAAAACACCACCCGCTTTACTTCCGGATGCAGGCGAATGATAAGATTCAGATTCTTATCGACTTCCATCGCCTCAAAAATTCCCGTGACGTTGCCAAGGCGCTTTTGCAGGCCGGGATCGTATTCATTTATCCCGCAAAAGACCAACGGCGTTCCGGGAAAGAGTTTGGCGCGATACTTCTCTAGGAAATGCAAGGCGTAGTCACCCGCGCATATAATCAGGTTGAAGCGGGTATTGCGAAATTTACGAAAGTACAGGTCGTAGAGCAAATCCTGGTAGCCGGGATCGTCCGTATGCCGCCGCAGGTCCATGAATTCAATATGCAGGTTTTCCTCAGCAACCGTCCCACGCAGTCCCTTTTTAATCCCTTGTACGACATGGTCTGTCCAAGGATATTGCGGATGGTAGGAATTGAGCAGTAAAACACGGGGACCACCTTCAGCCGTTTCCAGACCCAAAGCCGGAGCGGGTCGTAACAAACCGAGCCCGCCAACCAGCACTGCGAAAAGAATAAAGGCAAGGATTCCCTGTCGCCGGGAACAACTACCAGAGAAAAACTGAAATAAAGAAAAAACCATTATCAAGAAACTCCGTCCATAAATTTGAAACTTTTTTCTCAGGTCGTCATCGCAATTCCTGGCACAAGGAAAGGGTGTTTATAGAATAAACCGATTTGTAATGCGCACAATCAACTTTCAAAGATATTTTACTAGTTCCCCCGGCTTGCAACCTTTTCCTCGTCAGGGAATGACAATTGACAATCCCGGTCTATATGGATAGGTTTAGAACGCAAAAACCAGGGCTGATGGCAACTCAGCAGAAGAAAAAGTGGTGGCCATGTGATTCGATTTGAAGCTCAAAATCGACCCTTTGCCAAACTACTTTTGTCCTTCAGGGAGAATAACCTTATGAGCATTCGTATCGGCATCAACGGTTTTGGCCGCATGGGCCGTCTGGCCCTGCGGGCCGCATGGGACTGGCCTGAGCTAGAGATCGTCCACATCAACGAAATAGCCGGCGGCGTCGAAGCGGCTGCCCACTTGCTAGAATTTGACTCGGTGCACGGTCGCTGGCCGCGGGAATTTGGCATCAGCGACAACGAGTTACGCATCGATGGTCGACCCGTGAGTTTCAGCGACAAGCCGACTCCCGGTGAGGTCTCCTGGAGCGACTACGACGTCGACGTGGTTATTGAGTCGTCGGGTCAGTTCCGGACTCCGCAACTGCTGCAACCCTACTTCGACCAGGGTGTGCAGAAGGTCATCGTCGCCGCTCCAGTCAAGGAAGGTGCGCTGAATATCGTCATGGGGGTCAATGACCATCTCTATGACCCGCAACAACACCATCTGCTTACCGCCGCCTCCTGCACGACCAACTGTCTGGCACCGGTAGTCAAAGTACTGCATGAACAGATCGGCATCAGCCACGGCGTGATCACCACTATTCACGATATGACCAACACCCAGATTGTGGTCGATGCCCCGCACAAAGACCTGCGCCGAGCACGGGCCGCGAGCATGTCGCTCATCCCCACCAGCACCGGGTCGGCCACTGCCATCACCTACATCTACCCAGAGTTAAAAGGCAAACTGAACGGCCATGCGGTACGGGTACCACTACTCACAGGATCGATCACCGACGCCGTTTTTGAAATGCAGCGCCCAGTCTCCGCCGAAGAGGTTAACGACCTGTTTCAGAAAGCCGCGGACAGCACCCTTAAAGGTATTCTCGGCATCGAATATCGCCCCCTGGTCTCCATCGACTTCAAAAGCGACCCCCGCTCGGCCATTGTCGACGCTCCCAGCACCATGGTGGTTAACGGCACTCAGCTCAAACTCTATATCTGGTACGACAATGAAATGGGTTATGCCCACCGGATGATGGAACTGTGCCGCAAGGTGGCTGGCAGCCTAGAGTCCTGTGCGGTTAGTTATGTCAAATAATTTTGAGGCATTTTTGGTGCTGACAAGGCGTACCAACGCAGGCCTAGCTATGCTCTAAGTCAAGTTGGCGCAACGCAGTCAGCGCCGAAAAGGACCAAAATTTGAAGCCAGAAATAACCGTACAGGTCTCTACTATGACCGTATTACGTAATTATAGTTTGGTGACGGTTGCCTATTGGGGGTTCACCCTCACCGACGGCGCCCTGCGCATGCTGGTGCTGCTGCACTTCCACGCCCTGGGCTACAGCGCCCTGCAGATCGCCATGCTGTTTCTGCTCTACGAGTTGTGCGGGGTGGTGACCAACCTGGTCGGCGGCTGGATCGGCAGCCAGTTCGGCCTGAAGATTACCCTCTTTGCCGGTCTGGCCCTGCAGGTGGTGGCCCTGACCGCTTTGGCAGGCCTGCAGCCGGACTGGCCGTTGTCCCTGTCGGTAGCCTACGTGATGGGCGCCCAAGCCCTGTCGGGCATCGCCAAAGACCTGACCAAGATGAGTTCCAAGAGCGCCATCAAGGTCCTGCTTCCGAAAGGCGAAGAAGGAGCCTTATTCAAATGGGTATCCCTTTTGACCGGGTCCAAGAATGCTCTCAAGGGAGCCGGCTTTTTCCTCGGCGGGGTGCTGCTTAGTTGGCTCGGCTTTCGCGTCGCCTTGCTGGTCATGGCCGCCGCTCTGGCACTGGTTTTGTTCGCTGCGGTTCTGGCTCTGCCGCGAGGCATGGGCCGGGCCAGATCCACGGTGAAATTTTCCAATCTTTTGGCTAAAGACCGCAACATCAACCTGCTTTCTGCGGCCCGGCTGTTTCTGTTCGGTTCACGGGATGTCTGGTTTGTGGTCGGCCTGCCGATCTTTCTTGCCGCCAACCTCGGCTGGAGCCACACCCGGGTCGGTGGCTTCCTGGCCTTATGGGTAATCGGCTACGGCGGAGTTCAGGCCGTAGCACCCAATCTACTCCGTCGCGGCCTGGCCGGTGGCACCCCTCAGGGGGGCACGGCGGCAGCCGGAGCTTTTGCCTTAGCGGCCCTGACAGCCCTCATCGCCTGGGGGGTACAAACCACCATATCCCCCTGGATGACGGTGATCGGGGGCCTGGCCCTGTTTGGCCTGGTGTTCGCCATCAACTCATCGGTCCACAGCTACCTGATTTTGGCTTACACTAAAACGGACCAAGTAGCCCTCGACGTCGGCTTCTATTACATGGCCAACGCCGCCGGGCGGTTGCTCGGCACCCTGCTTTCCGGCCTGCTCTTTCAACTCGGAGGCTTGCCCAGCTGTCTGTGGGTGTCCATGGTCCTGGTTTTTACCGCGGGCCTGTTGTCGCTAGCGCTGCCTCGGAGAGCAAGGACACCGCAAGCCAGCTAACCAATCACCTTACCTCACTCCTTCCTCTACCCTGAAAACGCAATAAGGACATCCTTTTCAGGATGCCCTTATTGATCAACCCAGCTATCCGAGCGGTGTCATCGGGTAGCCGGTGGCACGGTTACACAGCGGCAACCGCAAAAGAACTCTACATGCCGCCGGTCTTTGGCGAAAGGCCCACCTCGTCCCCTTCGTGAAGCAGGGTGTTCATTGAGACCTCTTTATAGTTAACGAAAATAAGCTTCACTTCCTCGGTCTTGACTCCCATGATTTGGGTAATCTCATTGACCGTCGCTCCGGCAGGCATTTCCCAAGGTTTGGTTCCTTTTTGGAACTTCTCAAAAGTTCCGAAACATCTGACATTGACTCGCATGGTTTGAATCCCCTTTCTATTGATTGCGTATACCGGGTAATTATATCACCGTCGAGAGGTGCCAGCAAGTCGCGGAGACATCTTTCCCCCTGTAATTCGAGCACTTACCTGGCCGAACAGGACGCCCACAGGAGATCCTTCTTACCAATCCTGCCTGCCAAGCTGGTTGGGCCTTGTGCCGATGACCACCTGTTCTCTATAATGGAAAAGAGCCTCAACAGAAAGGAACTTCAGCTATGACGACTAAAATGATCAGCCAGGAACGCCTGGCGGCCTTGGAGCATTTGGAGGAGGTGTCCCGTGCCATTGAACGGCGCCTGTCCGGCCCCTATCATTACCCCGGCTATCACGACGATATCGATATGTGGTTCCGCAAATTCAAGGCGGCGGTTCATGTACTCGACCGTATTGAAGGCCGAGAGATTCCGATTGGCCATCTGCATGCCTGGCAGGAGATGCCTCCAGCCTGAACGGGCCTGCCCACAAAAAAGTCGGCCCCCAAATAGAAACAAGCCCCGCATTGGCAATGCGGGGCTTGTTTCTATTGAATGGAATGACGGTATGTAAAGCAAGCGCCTTTCGGCCAAAAATGTTATTCCTGCTCGGCTCGGTCAAAGGCGGCCTGAGCCCCGCGATAGTCCC
>JAIOSZ010000023.1 GCA_021107335.1 Desulfuromonadaceae bacterium
GCAATAGATGACCGCCAAGGCGCTGATGATGGCTGGCAGAGGCATAGTGATAGATTTTGGTTAAAGCGGCCGCCGAAAGCTAGGGCTGGGCCGGAATCAGTACAATGTCGATGCGGCGGTTAATGGCGCGGCCTGCGGAAGTCTGGTCCGAAGCCAGGGGGCGTTCTGAGCCAAAGCCCGCCGCCTTAATCTTTTCTTTGGGTAGGGTATCGTTGGCGACGAGGTAAGCTCGCACAGCCTCGGCCCTCTTTTGTGACAACACCAGGTTGGCGGCTGCCAAGCCGGTGCTATCCGTATGGCCTTCGATGACAGCCTGTGGTTCGCCGAAGAGGGCGATAGCCCGTTGAACCTTAGTCAACAGCGGGTAATTATCCGCTTCAATAACAGCTTGTCCAACAGAAAAGCTCATGGTCTTTAAACGAATAATGAGTCGGTTGCCCTGTTTGTAAATATCAGCCTCGCCGGAGCCAAAGACTCCCTGGACCTGGCTGAACAGCTTCTGAAAGCGACGTTCTTCTGCCAGTTGTTGGCGCGCCGTTCGTTCTTCGCGGGTTGACCCTTCGAGAGAGGCGATTTGCACCCGCAGCTGATCGATGGTCGCTTCCAGTGCGGCGATTTCATCATGCTGGTCTTGGCGCTGCTGCTGACTGCTGGCGATGGCCGTCAAAATCCCTTCCAGCTGGCCTTCAAATACCAGGTCCCGTTGATCAGGAAGTCCTAGCTGTTCGGCCGTCTGATGCAGTAATCCTTCGACGTAGAGGGCGGCCTGCTCCGCTGGCAGGGTTTCCTGTCGTTGGCTCTGTAGCATGATGTGGTCCAGACGGCGGGTATAAAAAAGGGCTTCGGTGGCTTTCTGGCGAATCTCATCCCGCTGATAGCGGCGGTCGGTAACAAAGGCATCCGCTTCATTCAACTTCTGCTGCGCTTCGGCCAAGGATAGGGGCGCCTGTCGGGCCGCACGGTTGGCGATCGCTTGGTCCAGCAATCTGTGGGCTTCGCCGAGATTACGTTCCTTGATGGCACGTAGCTCCAGCTGATCGAAGGCGTCGAACACCTTCGCCTTGTCCTTTTTGGCAGAGTCGAGATCGTTGTCTTCAATGGCGCGGGTCAGTCGTAAAAAACGGTCCTCTGTCGCTGTAAATTCAGATCCGAGGTCCGCCGCGCCAGAGGCCAGGGCCAACTCACGAACCTTGATCACATCGGCCAGAACCGTTCGTGCGATTTGGGCTGTCTGCGCACACCGTTGTAACTCGACTCGGCCGGCGGTGATCTTAAGTAGGATCTCAGAGAGATCGGTCTCCGCCTCCAGCATGTCTTGTGCTTCCTGATAAAGGCGCTCCGCTTTGGCGAAAGAGCGGGGCGACAGAACATTCAGATTTTCCTGACGGGCTGTATCCAGGTCGTTGTTCAGGCTGACCAACTGTTCGACGGGATCCTTGTTTTCCACGACCGTGGAGAGAGTTGGAGGGTGACCGCCGCAGGCGCTAAGGAAGAGCACAAGTAGTAAGGTAATCCAAGATATGTTGAGCCGATTGGACGGATGCATTTGGCAGGCCTCCTTGTCATGTTCGTTTGTTACCCAGTTGCTCTAAATGGCCAACGAAATTCCGAAGCTGAAAGACAGAAGTGCATATCGCACACTTCCATTTTACTCGATTCATCCGATGGGGCAGTTTCTGCACGGAGTATTTTTGGGCCAGTGTAGACTGAATAAAGACCCATTGCAATGAGAAGTCGCCCAAATAGCCGTCAGTATTGAGGATGATGGGAAGGCAAAATTCCTTATTTCATAGGGTGTTCGGGTAGTCGGATGGTTTGTCTGCTGTCCTTTTTGCCGGGAAAGGTGTATGATGACATTTGTGCCTGCCCACATTAGATCCTCTCTTTAACCATTCGATCGCCCTTCATGCCCTGCGGAGATAACCTTTCGGCATGAGGAGATTCGACGGTCCTGCTGGATTTTTGGTCCGTCTATTGTCAAGCCTGTTCGGTAGATTCCAGCGGTCTCCCCCGACTTTAATCGGACATCTCTTGGCCAGCCCCAAGGAAGGAAGTTCCGTTATGTCAAATGCCACGCTTTCTGTCGGTGACCCTATTGAGGGCCGCTGCACCAAATGCCGTAAAAATACTGCTCACATCATTGTCAGCCTAGATGAAGAGAGCCCCGGCAAAGTGCAATGCACCGTCTGTAGCCGTGAGCACAAATATCGGCCGCCCACAGCCGCGAGAAAGCCGGCTGTGCGTCGCACGGTCGACCCCAAGGAGGTCGAGCGCCAGGAGTGGCAGACGTTACGACCGACCATGAACCTCGCCAAGGCGGTGGACTATTCGATGACTTCGGCCTATAAGGTCAATGCCCTGATAAGTCATCCTCAGTTCGGAATCGGTGTGGTGCAGCGGGTGGTCGGGCCACAAAAGGTTGAAGTGCTTTTCGAGGATGGCCGAAAAACTATGCGTTGCCAATAGTCTCGCCCGTTGTGCGCAGTTAGAAGGAAGCGGTGACCAGCAGAGGAATGGAAAGAAAACGAATGAAGATTTGTAAACTATGTGAAGAGCAAGTAGAAAAGTCGCGCACAGGAAAGCCCCACGAATCTTTAATCAAGGTTGACGGACTGCGCATTTTTCAGGGACACAACAAGCGGGGCTACGAGGAGCAGGATTACCAGTGCCTAGCCTGTAAAGCCAAATTCACTCAAAGTACCAACAAGAACGACTTGGCCTGGACTCTATGGCGGGGATAATGGCGGTGGTTTTTTAGGAAGCAGTTGATGCGGGCGCAGAGTCTCTGCGCCCTCGCAGCGACTGGATTAAGGGGTTGATGGTTGGTCGTCTATCGGTTGCGAAGGATCTGCAGCTGCGGCTGCGGCCGCATCTGCGTCTTCCTGTTTGCGTTTTTTCTTTTCTTCCTTTTTGGCTTTTTTGGCGAGTTCCTTCTGGCGTTTTTCATAGTCATAATTAGGTTTTCTAGCCATGGGTCGTTCCTTTCCGCTGAAGAGTTAGCCTGTCCAGGTGGGCTGGCATAAAGACTCTTTACAGGCCGCTGGAGAAAAAAGAGCCCCGCGAAAAATCGCGGGGCTCTTTATGTAGCTATATATAAATTTTACTTTATACTTTGCGTACATTGGCCGACTGAGGGCCTTTCTGACCTTGGGTGACTTCGAAAGTTACGCGGTCTCCCTCGGCAAGAGATTTGAAACCGTCACCCTGGATTTCGGAAAAATGAACGAAGACGTCAGGACCGTTGTCTTGCTCGATGAAACCAAAACCTTTTGCGTCGTTAAACCATTTTACTGTACCTTCTGCCATTTTTTTCTCCATATCCCCTTTTGTGGGGACTTTTGTTGTGTAAATCCGCCCGTCCAAATGAAAAAACACATGACCAAGAGGGCCTGTGTTTTTGATCCGATTTGACACCTTGTCAATTCGGTGAGCGACAAAAAATTTACACAAACTTGCTTAATTGCTGTGACCCTATCATGGCTGCCGTGTAAAAGACAAGTGGTAAATGCTGATTCTACCAAAAAGTTCTTTTGTAGCCAAGAGGGGACGACTCTCCTTCACGATTTAAAGTTAACTCGCCCCTGAAAATTCCCCTAGGTCTGAGAATGTCTAAAATCAACAGTTTAGCTGGTTTTTGAGAGTGTTTGGCTCGTTCAAACCGACTTATGCCATGCTGGATCGGTAAGGGCATAGGTCCGTGCACCCATTAAGGGGCGCCGCCTTCAAACATTGACAGTGTCTTTGGCAGGCGGCGTCCCAACTATGATGTATGGGTTGATGAAGAGAGGCTCTTTGGAGAGAGCGGCTCAGATAGCTTTATCGGACCATCAAAGAGCCTGATGATCAGTGTGTTTTTCAAGGTGCTCCTTCCATAACCCTGGGGAGGTAAATTCCACTCCACAGGTGGAACATTTGACTAACGGACCTTCCTTGTGAACGGGGTTTTCCTGTAGGTGTTTTTTCAGAGCCACCTGTGAGGTGAATTCCACGCCGCAAGTGGTGCATTGGATCAGCGGTTGCGTCGCTGTGGTGCCTTTATGGCCTGAATGTCCCTTCATATGCTGCTCTGTTGCAGAACTGGAAGTGAACTCCACTCCGCAGGTTGAACACTTGATTAGAGTGCTGGAGTCCTCGGTCTGGGGGGACGCCATTAGTGTCCCTTTGGCGCCGAAAACGACAAAAGCCGAAACTAATATTGCGAGAACTAGAAACTTTGACATATCTTCCTCCTCGGAACTTGCTTGCCTTTCTCATATTTTACGCTAACTCGCCAGTGGAAAGCTATCAGCTGAGGTAGTTATTTTTCACTGCTCCCTTTCCCCGTCTTGTTTTGCAGCTGTCGAGACTCTTACTTTACCTAGAAGTATAGGCTTGAAGTGCTTAGGAGACTGTAACTGCCACTACAGTCAGTGGATCAAATATCACGAGATGGGGACGGCGTATTTTATGGGTTAGCGCCTAAATGGTAAATTTCTAGAGGGTATTGATGGATCGGAACGGGTGGCCGGCCCTGAATGACTCGAAGATGACAAATGGGCAGTTTAATGGAAGGGACTTAAGAGGATTTGCGGTCCAATGACCGGTACTGAATGGCTTCGGCCAGATGCACTTGGAGAATCTGTTCCTCGCCGGCAAGATCGGCGATGGTGCGGGCCACTTTGAGGATGCGGGTGTAGGTCCGAGCTGAAAAACCGAGCCGGTCGGTGACCTTTTCCATCAACTTTTGGCCTGCTTCGTCGAGAGAACAGAAGCGGCGTAGCTGATGAGGGGTCATGGCGGCATTGCACACCGTGGAACTGTTGATAAAACGCTGCTGTTGTCGTAGCCGGGCTTCTTTTACCCGATTGCGAATAGTGGCACTGTTCTCAGCTTCGTCGGTCGTCGAAAGTTCTTTATGGCTGATGCGCGGTACTTCGATGTGCAGATCGATGCGATCAAGCAGCGGACCGGACAGACGGTTGCGGTAGCGGCGGGTCATCGGAGGCGTGCAGGTGCATTCGTGCAAGGCATCACCCAGGTAGCCACAGGGGCAGGGGTTCATGGCGGCCACCAGCATAAAATCGGAAGGATAGGTAAGGGTCGAAGCCGCTCGGCTGATGGTGACCGCGCCGTCCTCTAGGGGCTGGCGCAACATTTCCAGTACATTTTTCTTGAATTCGGGCAACTCATCGAGGAACAGCACACCGTTGTGCGCTAAGGAGACTTCGCCCGGTTTGGGTACCGAGCCACCGCCGATCAGGCCGGCGTCGGATATGCTGTGATGAGGGCTGCGAAAGGGTCGGCTGCGGA
>JAIOSZ010000349.1 GCA_021107335.1 Desulfuromonadaceae bacterium
GCCGCCCTATCCCGCTAGGACATACTTTCCCTCAGCTGAAAAGCCACCTTAAGGCCGAAACAAATTCCCGAGCTATAGTGGGTCAGGGCTACACATGCTACAAACTCAAAACCTCAACGATGCCATCAGCCAAAATCAGCGACGATAATTTTTACCTGTGCATAAATCTGTCCCATTTGGTTCTTGATTGCGCCCCAAATAAAAAACCACCCGTGCTCTTGGAGCACCGGGTGGTTTCACAAATCGTTTCAGTTATATTCCCGAATCATCGACTCACCTGACGGGCACCATGCAAACAGAAAGAATGTTTTCATAAAAACTGGCTTAACCTAAGCGATTCCACTCTTCTAAGTCAAGAATTCTTTAATCTTATGACTATCCCTTTTCTTAGCCACAAGCCCGGCCCGGGCAAGCGTTCAAGCAGACATACGCTTAATTACCGCAGGCGAAGAAGGTAATATAAGCCCCCTCCCGTGAAACCCCGGCCCAATCGATCCGGGCGTCTAACATATTGGTGTTGTGCCCCGAAGAATTTCGCCATCCGTCGAACATGGCCTCGGGAGTCGGGTAATTCCAGCCGACATTTTCTACACAGATCCCGTACCCAGACCGGTTGTAGCGCTCGGTGAATCCGTCATGGCTCATCACGCCGCTGGCCTGCATGTTCGTACTGTGCTCTTGGGCAAGGTCGTGCAAAGGGGCATCAAAGGCCAGGCGCCCGAGGCCGTTCTCTTGCCGGTAGTTACTGATTAAATCCCGCAGGCTACTTTCGTAGTCGCTTTCGTCCCCTGGGCAAGCTAAGACGGCCCCGCTGCAATCCTGCTCGATGTCGTCGCAACAGATTTCCGCAGCACCTGGATTCACTGCGATATTGTCGTCGCTGCAATCCCCCTGGCTTGGTGAAAAACCGTCACCGTCCCTATCCTGATCGGCCAAGTTGGACAGCAGATGCTCTTGAGCCTCTTCGGGCGTACGCAGTTCACGGCCCCCACCGTCGGTGAAGGCGCCGTTGGCGTTCAAGTATTGAAGCAGGTCGATTAAGTCCGGATCTTCGATAAATTCGGTGGTCGGTTGATTCAGATTGATGGAGCGGCCCTCGATAGCCAGCCCGATCGCCTCGGAAAGGACGATGCCGTTGTCCAGATCACCGTCTTCATCCAGGGTTTGCAAAAGAAGGCACAGGTTGGTCACTGTGGGATCGGTCTCGTCTTCTGCCCCCGGCACAATCTCGATAGGGGTCAGCACGGCAACGGCGGGGGCCTGCCCCAAATGCAGGTTTTGTAGGTAAAAGGTGACTGTTTCACCTTCGCGGTACAAAAATGTGCCCTCGGCATCGGTATATCCGTCGAGGGTGGCTGTTTCGTAATAGAGGCCGGCCACCGGAGAGTCCAGGAAGATTCCCTGCATAACGTCGGCCTCAGGCGCGTCGGCAGAAGATGAGGACGAAGAACCTCCGCCCCCGCAGCCCACCAGAAGTAACAGGCAAAAGACACTGACCAAGCGTCTAAAATCGTCTCTAAATAAAGACATAGCAGTTTTTCGATCTCGCATTTTTCAAACATCTCCTCACTTGATGGTCCATTTCATCTAAGATTGGTGCTTTGCTGCCAAAGCAAACCATGGGATTGAAGCAATCCCGTGGTGTTAGAGCAAGATATCTGCCAGCTCATGGCCACTTTATAAAAAAACGGCCACGACCGGTGCGTTGGCCGTGCCTTCAATAGCTTGAGCCAAAAGTTCCGGACAAACTAAAGGCCCGCCTGGAAACAGGTCGGGCCTTTAGTCTTAGGGGGAGGGTACTGTGGGGTCAGTCACCAACTCATGGCAATTTAGTCAATCAAAGCAAAAGTGCCCGATCTGTTCTCTTCTCTTACCCTGGCAGCAATCCTTAAATGGCCAAGGCTTTTCCCCAGCGATTAGAGCAAAACGGCAAAGAAGCCGCCTCAACCGATTTGGTCGACGAAGGTCTTGCCAAAGGCTTCGCACTGTTGCAGTGCTTCGGTGTCTGGGTTCCACAACAGGCGCAGCCCATCGTTGACCACTTCAAAACCGGCCTCACCGAGCTTGTTGCTGATCATTTTGATACTCTCGCCGCTCCACCCGTAAGCGCCAAAGGCTGCTGCCTTTTTACCGTGAAACCGTAGTCCCCGTATTTCTTCTAAAATTCCCGCCATGGCCGAGAGGATTCCCTGGTTGATAGTCGGGGAACCCACCAGAACCGCCTTTGATTTAAACACCTCGGTGATCACATCATTTTTATCCGAACGGGCACAATTAAACAGTTTCACCGTCGTATTCGGAGAAGCTTGGCCAATGCCTGCGGCAATGGTTTCGGCCATTTTGCGGGTACCGTTCCACATGGTGTCGTAAAGAAGGGTGATCTGGTCCTCTTGATAATTATCGGCCCATTGCAGATATTTTTCGACGATCTGCATGGGATTGTCCCGCCAGAGTACTCCGTGGCTGGGGCAGATCATTTTCAGCGGCAAATTCAGACCGGCGAATTGTTGAATCTTTTTTAAAACCAGCGGGCTGAAAGGCGTGAGGATATTGGCGTAATATTTGATGCATTCGGCCCAGAGCTCGCAGGGGTCGACCTGATCGTTGTAGAGGTCTTCGGCTGCCAGATGCTGGCCGAAAGCGTCATTGGAAAACAGAATGTCCTCACCGGTCAGATAACAAAACATGCTGTCGGGCCAATGCAGCATCGGCGCTTCGATGAAAATGAGTTCCTTCTCGCCGAGGCTCAAACGATCCCCGGTTTTGACGACCTGAAAATTCCAGTCGGCATGGTAATGACCTTTGAGGGATTTTACACCGTTGGCCGTGCAGTAGATCGGCTTGCCGGGCAGATGACGCATCAATTCTGGCAAGCTACCGCTGTGGTCACACTCCGCGTGGTTGGCCACGACAAAGTCAATTTCATCGGGGGAAACCTTCTGCAACAACTCGTCGACATATGGCTTGGCAAAGGGTGTCCACACTGTATCAATAAGCGCGGTCTTTTGATCACGTACTAGATAGGAATTGTAGCTGGTGCCACGATGGGTAGAGTACTCTTCTCCATGAAACTTTCGAAGTTCCCAATCTGTTTTGCCTACCCAGGTAACGCTATCTGTAATTGGAAAGTGCATGTTTTCTCCTGTGGCTTGAGTGTATATTTGCGGCCCAATCTGCTGGATAAAATTATACAACCAGAACCGCCGCCGTCTACTCGGCGAAACACACACGGAAGCAGGTACCGGCATCGCTCTCCATCTCCAGGGTGCCGCCCAGCTGGTTAACCAGGGCCGTTACCAGCTGCAGTCCGAAGGTTTTCGCCTGACGATAATCGAGCTCCTCGGGAAAGCCCACCCCGTTATCGGCCACTGCCAGTTCGATCTGCCCGGCGCCGCCCTGCATCGAAATCGTTACCTGCCCCCTTTGCCCATCTTCGAAGGCGTGCTTGTAGGCATTGGACAGCAGCTCGGTGATCAGCAGGCCGCAGGGGACCATCTTTTCGATATCGAGGGGGATATCCTCCACCTCTAGACGGCAGTCGACTTCCTGCCCGGGGGAAAAGAAGATCTGCAGCAGCTGTTCGACCAGACTTTCCAGATAGCTTTTGACACTGACCTCGGCCAGGTTCTTCGACTGGTAGAGCTGCTCGTGGGCCAGGGCCATGGAGCAGATGCGACTCTGACTTTCTAGAAAGCAGTTCTTCAGCTCTGCATCGCTAAATTTCTGCGATTGCAGAAACAGCAAGCTCGACACTACCTGCAGGTTGTTCTTTACCCGATGGTGAATCTCTTTGAGCAGCACCTCCTTCTCGGCCAACGAGGCCCTTACCAGTTCTTCGCTGCGCTTGCGCTCAGTGATGTCGAGAAAGGACGCGACCCCGCTGAAGTGCCCCTGGTGGCTCATGGTCCCGGCCGAGACCATTATATATTTCTCCTCGCCGTCTCTAGTCACGCACTTGATCTCGTACTGGCTGGGCACAAGCTCCCCTGCCAGCCTGGCCATCGCACGGCCCAGAACCAGTTCCTTGTGATCTTCATGGACCCAGTTCCATAATTTTCTCTGGCACAACTCTTCGACGCTGTAGCCGAACATCCGCTCCATGGCGGGGTTGGCGTAGGTAAGGTGCTCCCCTTCGTAGAGACAGATCGCCACCGGCGAGGTTTCCGCCAGGACGCGGAACTTCTCCTCGCTCTCCCGCAGGGCCTGTTCCGCTACCAACTGTTCGGTGATGTTCTCCTGATAACTTTCAAAATCGCTGGCCTGGCCGTTCTCGTCCAGAATACGTCGGGAATGAACCCGGCAGGTAACAAAGCTGCCGTCCTTGCAGCGCAGACGATTGTTGAAGACATACCAGGCATCACCGGAAAGAATATTCTCTACCAGAGGCTCCCGCTCGGAAGGCCGTGGGAACAATATCTCCTGAATGCTGGAGCGGTCGATGGTCTCCTTCAGCTGCTGCGCCGAATCGTATTTCAGTATGCTGGCTAGGGCCGGGTTGACGCTGTGCAGCTTTCCTTCACGGGTAGAGCGGGTAATTCCGAAGGGAGCATTTTCGATGATCGAACGGTACTTGCACTCCGACTTGCGGACGGCTTCTTCGGCCTGCCTGTGATCGGTAATGATACGCGCCTGATGCACGTTTTGATAAGCGATGGTGGAAAGCTGTCGGGCCAGGGTATATAGCGCCTGGGCTACCTGACTGAACCGCTCGCCGGTCATGATCGGCACTTCAAGGAAGGCCTCGACCACGGCCTCTTCATCGGCGTCTACCACCCGGGCGTAAGCGCGCATCTGCTCTTCGGTGATGCTCTCATCCTGCACCTGGCCGATCAGCCAGTTGGCAATATGCCGCCCGCCGACCGAGATGGCAGCGCCGGCGCCCCAAAGCCCGGCGCTCAGGCATTGTTGGATAATCGGACCCGAAGCAGAGGGCTGGCCGAGTGCCGCATCGGACACCATGCAGTTGGCGGTCCCTTTTTCAGTTGAGCGAATCATATCGCAGAGGCGGCAAAAGTTGCTGGACTCGGTAAGGGGGGTACCGTCCGGAAGGGTGATGAGGGACGCCACGCCGGTGGCCTGGGCGAAGTCATCCTGCAGGCGCTGGATATCAGCCGGGTTGAATAACTCCTCAAAGGTGACGCCGGAAACATCGTCCAGCGGTCGGGTCAATGCGACCAGGCGTTTTTCCAACGCCTCTTCGGCCTGCTTGCGCTCGCTGATATCCATGACGACACCCTGGTAAGCGCAGACTCGCCCGCCGGCATCCCGTTCAATCAGGGTGCGCTCGTCTACCCAGCGCACTTCACCTTGTTTGGTAACGATCCGATATTCATGCTGAAAGTGCTCCTCGCCCCGGTCGATCTGAACGTGCAACTCGGCAACGAGCGGGTCGAGGTCATCCGGGTGGACCAACGCGGCATAGGAAACGGCCCCGGACAAGAGCTCTTCCGAGGTATAGCCAAACTGGATCACGTTTCGGGAAACCATCTCCACCGGCCAGTCGTCCGACACCCCCCAGCGGAACACAACCGCAGGACTGTTTTCCAATACCAAGTTGGCCTGCCGCAATTGCTGTTCCGCCTGCCTGCGTTCGCTGATGTCCGTAACAAAGGCGCAGCTGAATTCCTTGCCATCAAAATTGGCGTAATTGCCGCGAATCTCCACCGGGTAGATACGCCCGTCCTTAGCTCGGTGCATTGTTTCGAACCGCATCAACCCGTTTTCTTTCACCTGCCGCCAGTAAACGTCAGCGTTTTCTCGGGTAACATGGGGATCTATATCCCATATCGCCATGCCTTCCAATTTTTCTCGGTTATAACCCAGAGCTGTGCAAGCCGCCTGATTGACATAGAAAAAGCGCCCCTCGGGGGTAATCCAAAAGGCCTGGTCCCCGCTGTTTTCCACCGTAAATTGCGCCAGGGGCAACGCACGTTCGGTCTTCTTGCGTTCAGTAATATCCTTGACTACGCAGAAGACAACCTCTATCCCCCTCCAGGCAATCGGCTTCTGGCTGATGTCCACATCCAGCAGCTGGCCATTCTTACGCCGATGGCGGGTCTCGAAGCGCTCACCCGGCCAGTTTCGTGTCGAGAATATCCCTTCGATTTCTTCCCGTGACCAAACGACATCCCAGTCCCAGACCTTCAGCTTGCGAATTTCTTCCAGACTGTAGCCGAGCATTTCGGCAAAAGCGTTATTGGCGTATTTAACTCCCGCGGTTTCAGCATCCAAAATGACCAGGCCGTCGATAGAATGCTCCAAAAAGGCCAGTGGCAGGTCCTTCTCGACTGTTTCGAACAATCCTGCTGAAGCCGTGTTATCGCCTCTTTGCAGAGAAACGTTAAAACCGTGTTCTTGTAACAGCGCCTGTGCCGCCTCTCGGTCAGGATCGCTTCCTTCGAGGTACAAAAACATTTTTCCACCGCCTTTTCATCTCGCCCATGCATTCGCGGGGCGCCGGACGCTTAAGCCCCTTGGAGGCGCGCCAAAAACAAAAAACCACC
>JAIOSZ010000267.1 GCA_021107335.1 Desulfuromonadaceae bacterium
ATTACTCCAGCCACCAGATAAAATTCCCGCACTAAGCCATGACGGGGCATGATCTGCTGACCATAGTGGGGATTGGCGATGACCGGTGGCGTATAGCTGTAGAGTGTTGACATAGTCTCTTGTTTTCCAAGAGTTGTGCCAGAATATAACTTATTGGATGTTTTAAATGTTCCGTAAAAACAGATGCTTGCTAAGTTGTTAAGGGTTAGTCGATGTGGCAGGAGCAAGGGAAGGTTATGGCGCTTGCAACCGTTGATCTAGAGGATGGATGAGGGATATAAGGGCGCTGGCAGGGCAGGGTGCGTTACTTGTGTGATGCAACGGCGTAGCCCGAAGCAACACAGGGGGGCTTAGTTAAGATCGCAGTCTTTAATCCAGCGCCATAGGGTGGTGCGGTTGACACCGAGTTCCCTGGCCAGGGCACTTCGGTTGCCAGCGTGGCGGCCCAGCATCCCGTTCAGTTGTTCGGCATTCGGTCGGCCGCTGGGTGACCGCTGGGTGCGGGTGGAATGCAGGGCTAGGTCGGCGGGCAGCAGGTCTACTGTAATCTGTTCTGTGCGGCAAAGAATAGCTGCTCGTTCGACTATGTTGAGTAGTTCCCTGACATTTCCGGGGTAGGGATGATCAAGGAGCAGGTTGAGGACTTGGCTGTCAAATCCGCGAATGTGTTTGCCGTAGTGCTTGTTAAAACGGTCGAGAGCCATGTCCAGGAGCAGGGGGATATCTTCGGGGCGTTCTTCCAGTGCCGGGATGGCCAGTTGTACGACGTTAAGACGGAAAAACAGGTCTTGACGAAAAGTGCCGGTAGCGACCATCTGTTCTAGGTGACGATGAGTGGCAGCAATAAACCGTACGTCGGCTCGTCGCGGTCCCTTGGCCCCCAGAGGTTGGTATTCTCGATTTTCCAGTACGCGCAGCAATTTGACTTGCAGGGCTAAGGGCAGGTCACCAATCTCGTCGAGAAATAGAGTGCCGCCTTCGGCCTGGGCGAGACGGCCGGGGCGATCCTCAATAGAGCCGGTATACGCCCCTTTTCGGGCACCAAAAATCTCAGCCTCGAGAAGCTGTTCCGGCAGAGCTCCGCAATTGATGGTGACCAGCGGCTTGTCTCGCCGGGGGCTGAGGTCGTGTAAGGCACGGGCAAAGAGTTCCTTGCCGGTACCGCTATCCCCCTGCAATAGAGTGGTGACATCGCTGGCGGCTACATCGGGCAGAATATCAAACAGCTTACGCATGGCCGGATTACGACTGACCAGGTCATGAAAGGTATATTTTTCGCTAACTTCTTGTTGTAGGGCGCGCAAGCGGGATAGGTCGCGAAAGGTTTCGACGCCTCCGCTGGGCTGGCCATCGGCATCCAGCAGGACAGAGGCACTGACCGAGATGGGAATTTCCCGGTTGTTGCGGTTGAGAATGTCAATTTCACGGCTTTCGACACTGTGACCGCTGGCCATGGCTTCGCGGACCGGGCAGGCCGCAAAACAGATGCTGCTACGGAAAATCTCACAGCAGGGACGGCCTAACGCTTCCTGCTGAGTGAACCCGGTGATCTGCTCGGCGGCCCGATTAAACCAGGTGATATGCATCGAACTGTCCACGGTAAACACGCCGTCAGCAACACTATCAAGAATGGTGGTCAGATGCTCTAAGGTTTGATGGGGGGTCTTATTCATGGAGTCAGCATACTCTTTTTTAATAGAGCGGTCCAGATATCGTCCAGAAACAAAAACAGCCCCCACGATCATCGTGGGGGCTGTTAAGTGCAGAGTTTGGACAGTTGTTAGACGCCTTTTTTAAGGTAGGCATCGATGGCGGCGGCAGCATTTTTACCGTCGCCCATGGCCAGAATAACCGTGGCGCCGCCACGGACGATGTCGCCGCCGGCAAACACGCCGGGAAGGTTCGTTTCCCCGGTTTTGTCCGTTTCGATATTGCCCTTTGGGGACAGCTTCAGGTTCGGTGCCGTGGCGGTCAGTAGAGGGTTAGCTCTCGTGCCGATGGCGTTGATCACAACATCGACCTCCAACTCAAAGGTCGTTTCAGGAATGGGCACTGGACGTCGCCGGCCAGAAGCATCGGGTTCACCGAGTTCCATCTTCTGGCAACGCAGGCCGGTAACCCAACCCTGATCATCCCCGAGAATTTCCAGAGGTGCGGCAAGGAAGATGAATTCAATGCCTTCTTCTTTGGCGTGTTTGCTCTCTTCGATACGGGCCGGCATTTCCGCTTCGCTGCGGCGGTAAAGAATGATGGCCCGTTCGGCGCCGATGCGGCGCGCCGTACGTACCGCGTCCATGGCGGTGTTTCCGCCACCGATAACCGCTACCTGACGGCCATGAATAATCGGAGTGGGAAGGTCATCACGCCAAGCCCCCATCAGGTTGACGCGGGTCAGATACTCGTTGGCTGAATAGACCCCCTTGAGATTTTCTCCATCAAGGTCCAGCATTATCGGCAAGCCAGCACCGTTGCCGATAAAGACCGCATCGAATTCTTCGCTCAGTTCCTCAAGGGTCACGGTTTTGCCGACGATGACGTTACATTCGATGGTCACGCCAAGGGACTTCATGCGGGTTACTTCAAGGTCAACAATTCGTTTTGGTAACCGAAATTCTGGAATGCCGTAGCGTAGTACACCGCCGGTTTCGTGTAGCGCTTCAAAGATGGTTACGTTGTGACCCATGTGGGCCAATTCACCAGCCATGGTGAGGCCGGCTGGCCCGGAACCGACCACCGCAACGCTTTTGCCGCTTGCCTGCGGTTTTTTTCCGATACGGAGCTCGTCGGGGTGTTCCATGGCCCAGTCGGCGACAAACCGTTCCAGGTAGCCGATGGCGACCGGACCGCTTTTGGCGCCCCGCACGCAGCGGGCTTCGCACTGACTTTCCTGAGGGCAGACCCGACCGCAGACTGCCGGCAGGGTATTGTCGGCCAGCAGGATATGGGCCGCTTCAGGAAGATCACCTTCGCCCAAGGCCTCGATAAATTCCGGGATACGCACTCGGACTGGGCAGCCGTCGACACAGGGCTGGCTTTTGCACTGCAGGCAGCGTTGTGCTTCGCGGATCGCCTGTTCCTTGTCCAAGCCCAGGTTGACTTCCTTGAAGTTGCGGCTGCGTTCTTGCGCATCCTGCTCACGCATGTTCACCCGCTTGATGGCCATGATCTCTTTATGACTTAGATTTTTATTCATCGGAAAGCTATTTCTTTACCTTGATGAGTTTTTTCTGAAGTTCGGGCGGCAGCTCACCGATCAATTTGGCTTCCTGTTCCCGGTACATAGTTAAACGGTCCATGAGTAAGGCGAAATCGACCTGGTGACCGTCGAACTCAGGCCCGTCGACGCAG
>JAIOSZ010000082.1 GCA_021107335.1 Desulfuromonadaceae bacterium
GGGATTTTCCTGAGCATTTGAAAATACTGGGAACATAGCGAATAAGATAATGAGTGCTGCAAGTATGAGTTTATAATTCATTTACCTCTCCTCTCTTTCAAGTTGATATTTTAGTCTTTCCAACAATTAAAGAGTTTTCACGGTGGCCTCGCGCCGCAAAAACCCTTAATTCTTATCTAGTCACGTATCCAAGTGTCTTACGAAAGGTCAAAGGGGTCAAGTCTTTGCTTGACTCTTGTTGAACTTCAGGCCTATTTCGTCGATCCGCTTGCGTAGCTGTTTGTTTTGAATAAGCTGCTTCTCTGTCCTGGTAACAATACTACTTACCGTACTGTATTTCCCAATCCCAAATTCCTGGCCGATCTCTTCCAGTCTCAAGCCGCATCGCCTTCTGGCAAGATAAACAGCCACGTTGCGAGGCTCGTTCATCCAGCCTCTTTTGGTCAGGCCCAATTCCTTCTCTTGAATCTTATAAAATTGGCAAACGGCTCCTTTTATTTCAGCTATTGTTGGAGCAAGATCCCTGGCCTGAGGGATTTCTTCATGATTTTGGAGCTGACGATAGCTGGCCTTAATCCATTCAACAAAATCCAAGCTACCAAAAAATGATGCCAAATTCTTTTTGCTGAAAAAGTCGGTGACTTCTGCAGAATCTTCGCATTGCACAAAGCGCTGGTATTGTCTTTTCGCCTTATTCGGCTCTTTGGAAAACCTGTCGAGCAAGGACCCCTTATGCAGCCAATCCCACTTTTTCGCCGAGGAAACATAACCTTGGTGGCTGGTCCAGAGATAATCACCCACAGCATTGCACATATGTGCTGTGACTGGATTTCGATGAATATACCGCAACAACTCCAGCAAGTAACTGTCTTCCTGCACAAGAACGCTCTTGTAGCGCCCCCGAAACAGCTGTCCGTCTATATTGTGACGTCGATTGAAGCGTTGGGTATAAACACCGTTTATGTGTTGCATTGCTCGAGACAGGTTGCCAGAAGGTGTCTGAACGAGAAGATGGTAATGATTAGACATGAGGCAAAAGGCGGAAACCCGGAGGTCAAACATTGTCGAGGTCTCCTGCAGAAGAGCAATGAAAGTCTCATAGTCATTGCGGTCCGCAAAGACATTCTCTCCCCGCCTGCCACGATTCATCACATGATGCCAGGCACCGGGGTATTCTATTCGAAGAGGCCTGGCCATGAAAATATATTTATTCTAATTCACCACATGAGTCAAGCAAAGACTTGACCCCTTATTCTGACCCCTTATTCATTGCGCAGGTAGCCGAAGCATTGTGACCAAACTGCGTCAAGAAGGTGAAGCTATCGGACGCTTCAAGGTTCGTCGTTTGATGAAAGAAGCAAATTTGGTCAGTAAGCAACCAAAACCAGCGGCTTACAAGGTGGTAAAAGTAGAGCGGCCAGATATACCGAATCACTTAGATCGTCAGTTCGATGTTCAGCAGCCCAACCAGGTATGGTGTGGCGATATCACTTATATCTGGGCACAAGGGCGATGGATTTACCTCGCCGTGATCTTAGACCTTTACAGACGCAGAGTAGTTGGATGGAGTCTGTCTGAAAATGCCGATGCTGATTTGTCGATTGCTGCACTGGACAATGCCTATCAGCTACGCGGGCAACCTAAGGATTTGACGTTTCATTCAGATCAGGGTTGCCAATATACCAGTAAATCATTCCGCCAACGCTTATGGCGTTATCGTATGAAGCAGAGCATGAGCCGGCGAGGCAACTGCTGGGACAATGCGCCGATGGAGCGTGTGTTTCGCAGTTATAAAAGCGAATGGCTGCACTCAGGCGGTTACGCCTCTTTCAGTGAAGCCAAAAAGGATATTGGCCAATATTTTATGGATTACTACAACTGGTACCGGCCACATCAGAGAAATGGTGGGCTTGCTCCTGCTGTAGCGGAAAAAGACCCTATCTTCGTGTCCGAAATTAGTTGACCACTACAAACCAGGCAAGGCCAGGGGAGAGGACTGTTGTTCTAACTCAACCAGGGCATTCCGGTTGCTAAAAAAGAAAAGGACCATGGTTATGCACCAAGGCCCTTGTCATTCAAGCAAGTAGTTGTAGAATAGGTGGAAAGCAATCAGCCCACAAAAACGTTCTGACGGCGGGCACGATTAGCCAAAATGGTATGGTCGACCATTTCTCCACATGAGTAGCATTTCCACGCATCAAAGCCTCTGACGAAGTCATAAAACTTTTCTGCGTACATCTTGCCTTTACATTTTGGGCATCTCATCTGGTTTCCCCCTTTGTGACTTAGATAGATAGGGCACGGTTGATGTTGATCCTTATGCCCTTCTCTATTACATAAGGTATGCCAGCTAATGAAGCAAACAGGGGGAACGCCTGACCGAAAAACCAGCAACCAATAAATTATTACTATTTTTTAGGTAGTTACAAATCTAAATTATTTCAAAAAGTATTTCCTCCACGCCGACAACCGCCCTGAACCGATCCCCGGGACCCGTTTCAGGTCGGCGAGAGAGCGGAAACCGCCATTTTTTTGGCGGTCCAGCTCGATAGCCGCCGCCAATTTTGGACCAATTCCAGGAAGCGCCAGCCAATCATCGGGAGTCATGGTCTGCGGTTGCAATGGAATGGCCAGTACCATGCGTCGTTTCGCCGTCATCCATCCTTGATTTATCTCAATAATTTCGCCACCTTCCATCTGAAGAGAAAGAAAATCTCCGGAAGCTAAGGGACGATCAGAGGCATTTTTTAAGCATCGAACAGAAGCCTCTTCGCCAAGCGTCATCTGAATGACGCTGCACAACGTTGTTTCGTCAATAAATTGATGGACTCCGGGCTGCGGAAATCCCTCACCCAGTTCTAGCCAGATTCCGTGGCTATCGCCAACAGAAACGGCCGGGTGGCCCTCCTCGCTGAAGAGAGCCACCCAGCCGTATTGAATGCCAGCAATTAATAGTAGTAGGACTGCCAGCAACGGCAGCCCTGCCCTTTGTTTCATTCGTCTTCCGCGTCTTTCATCAGTTTGTATTGCAGAGCATCGACCAGGGCCTGATAAGAGGCGTCGATTATATTGTCGCTGACCCCCACCGTTCCCCAACGCATATTCTTATCCCCCGACTCAAGCAAAACCCGGGTAATGGACGCGGTCCCCTTGCCGGTCGGCAATACCCGCACCTTGTAATCAAAGAGGCGCATATGTTTGACCTGCGGGTAGAAACTCTCTAGGGCCTTGCGCAAGGCATTATCCAGAGCGTTGATCGGCCCGGCGCCCTCGGCGGCGGTGTGCTCTATGCGACCGCCGACCTTGACCTGCACCGTAGCCTCGGAAAAGGGTTTTTCCTCGCCATGACGCTTGGAGTCGATGACCCGAAAACCGATAACGGAAAAGAAATGTTTCATCGTACCGAGGGCGCGGCGCATGAGCAATTCAAAGGAGGCTTCAGCCCCTTCGAATTGAAAGCCTTTGTTCTCTAGATCCTTGATCTTTTCAAGAATCTCCATGGTTACCGGGTCTTTGCTGTCAAGATTGATATTGAACTGCTCGGCCTTGGCCAGCACGTTTGAGCGACCCGACAAGTCCGAAACCAGCACCCGGGTGATATTGCCGACCTTTTCAGGGCGGATATGTTCATAGGTTTCCGGATGGCGCTGAA
>JAIOSZ010000218.1 GCA_021107335.1 Desulfuromonadaceae bacterium
ACCGAGGCGAGGTTGACCCCAGCCTCGGCGGTTATTTTACGCAAAGAAGTACAATGGTAACCGCTATCGGCAAAGAGCTTTTCCGCCACATCGAGCAGGCGCTGCTTGGTCGTCGACTTGTCCATTCCACCCCGTCTTCTGTTTAATGATTCCCGTCTAAAATATTTTTACTCTCCGACAATTTAAACAAACGTTTGACTTATTTGTCAAGAATATACTCTTGGCCGGCCATAACGCGCTTTTACCCTATAGATAATGATAGCCACTTCTTGCAATAAGAGCTCGGCAGGTAATAATCAAACAAGGCTTTCTGCACGGGAAGAGATCGCGGCTTTTCCGGAAAAACTCACCTCATGTCCACCTTCCCAAACCGATGCGCATTTAACGAGAGGAGACAGCATGCTTCAGTGGCCTAAAACAAATGATGCCTTGGGCACCAGTAATCGGGGCGTGCCCTGTGAGTCCGGACTCTGCACTCTATGTACCGCCGACTGCAAAGGTAAATGCGAAACCTGGTTATCCTGCCTGCTCGGTCGCAAACTGCTATATCCAAGAAATTTCGGCAAAACCACTGCCGGTTCAGGAAATGTTACTTCGATTGGCATCGGCTATCATGCCTTGCGCATTCAAGGCTACGCCTACGGTTCCAAAGGGATCCCGGCAGGCCTATCCGACGATGCTGACGATTGTATCTTTCCCAACGTCAGCATCGAGACGGAGTTCGGTGCTGAGATTAAAACAAAATGCCGTATACCAATGATGACCGGCGCCTTGGGATCGACCTTCATCGCTTCCGATTACTGGGATTCTTTCGCCGCAGGCGCCGCCCTCTGTGGGTTTCCTATCGTGGTGGGTGAAAATGTGGTGGGCGTCGACAAAGAATCACAGATTAATAAGGGCAAGGTGATCTCCTCACCGGAACTCGAACGCCGCATAAGCTCCTTTTTTCGCTATTACAATGGTTACGGAGCCATTATCGTCCAGGTCAACGTCGAAGATAGCCGCAATGGCGTTGCCGAATATCTGATTGATAAATACGGCGACAAGGTCATGGTCGAACTCAAGTGGGGGCAGGGTGCCAAGGATATCGGTGGTGAAATCCAAGTAACCACCCTGGAGTACGCCCAGTTTCTGCAGCAGAGGGGCTATGTAGTCGACCCCGACCCCAGTGACCCGGTGGTTCAAGAAGCCTTTAACAACCACGCCATTACCTCCTTTGCCCGCCACAGCCGCCTGGGAGCCACTAACCTGGCTACCGCGGCCCAGGTCCGGGACGATTTCCTGGATACCGTTTCCTATCTGCGAACCCTGGGTTTCAAGCGGATCTCCCTGAAGACCGGGGCCTACGGCATGGAGGCGCTAGCGATGGCCATACGTCTGTCGGCCGAGGCCGGTCTCGACCTACTGACTGTCGATGGCGCCGGCGGCGGCACAGGCATGAGCCCCTGGAATATGATGGAACACTGGGGGATCCCTTCCCTGGCATTACACGCAAAAGCCTATGAGTACTGCAAGCTGCTAGAAAAGGCCGGCCAAACAGTTCCTGCTCTCTCTCTGGCGGGGGGATTGGCCCGAGAGGATCACTTGTTCAAGGCACTGGCCCTGGGGGCCCCCTTCACTAAGTTAGCTTGCATGGGACGCGCACCGATGATTGCCGGCTTCCTCGGCAGTAATATTCAGGGGGTCTTTGAGCCGGAGCACAAGGCCCGTTTCAATGGCTCCTGGGATGAACTGCCCCCCAGTGTCACAGCGGTTGGAACCTATCCCGAAGAGATTTTTGCCGGCTGGGAAGCGGTTAAAAATCTAGTCGGCGCAAGGGAGATGAAAAACATCCCCTTCGGCGCCGTGGCCATGTACGGCTATGCCGACAAATTGGCCTGCGGCCTCCAGCAGTTTCTGGCGGGAGCCCGCAAATTCAACCTGGCCGAAATCAGCAGGGATGACCTGATGGCCGCCAACAGGGAGACCGCCGCGGAAACGGGGCTGTCCTTCATGACCGAAGCCCAGGACGAAACAGCGCGACGGATCATCGGCGGCCAATTCTAAGGGTGCGAAATTCGGCCAATTTCAATCTCGCCCTTGCAAACGGGCCCGCACTTGCTGAATGCGGGCTTTTTATTTGCCTTTGCCTTGCAAAGTTAGTACTTTAAAGCTGTATATTTTCAGATCAAAGGAGGAGTGGCGTGGCAGACAATAATCCATCGGACCTCAGGGTCTCCGGATCTCTCAGCTTTAAAATGGCCGGCGAAGATTTTCTTGCCCTCAACCGCATTGAACTGCTGGAGAAGATCGACCAACTCGGTTCGATCACCAAAGCAGGTAAAGCCCAGGGCATCAGCTATAAAACAGCCTGGGAGCAGGTCGATGCCCTTAACAACCTAGCAGAAAAACCGCTGGTCATGCGTTCGGCGGGTGGCAAGGGTGGCGGCGGCACCTGCCTGACCAACGAAGGCAAGGAAGTGGTCCGACGTTATCGAGCCATTCAAGCCGAACACGAACGTTTTCTCGCCGCTCTTGGAGAGCACCTCGATGAAGGGGAAAAGTTCTACAAGTTTTTAAGAAAGGTCAACATGAAGGTCAGTGCGCGCAACCTGTGGACTGGAGCGGTGGTGAAGCTTTCCCAGGGCACCATCAACACCCTGGTGGAACTCAAGCTCAAGGGCAGCGACAGCCTCACGGCCCAAGTGACTAACGAAAGCGTCGAAGGCCTGCAATTGACCTTGGGTCGGGAGGTCTTTGCCATGGTCAAAGCCCCGGCGGTCATTATCGTCAAGGAGCTCGGCCAGGCCCGTCTCAGCTCGTGTAATATCCTCAAGGGGAGTATCTGTCGCATCACCGAAGGGAATGTCAACTCCGAGGTCTCTTTGGAACTTCCTGGAGGCAGCACCATCAGCGCCACCATCACTAAAGGTACTGACACTCTGGAGATAGCCGAGGGCGATGAGGCCTGGGCAGTCTTTCAGGAATCGAGTGTCATTCTGGGCGTCGTCTGACGCCCTTCCCTGCCACCACTAAGCTGTGGATTGAGGCATATGAACGAAATCCGCATCAACAGCTGGGATGAACTGCAACAGGAACTGTTCGCTGAATCCTGGAACGAGGATCTCGGCCGGTTTCGCTCTCGCTTTGCCTTTCGTGGGCTTTCCGACACCCACTATTCCCTACAGACCACACTCATGCGCCTCGGCGGCGACTATGCGCCACTGGAGCGTCACCTGATGCGCAACTTCAAAAAGTATGCACATCACAGTGCCGTCGAATCCGACTCCTTCTGGCACTGGATGGCCAGAGCCCAGCACTACGGCCTTCCAACCCGGCTTCTGGACTGGACCTATTCACCCTTCATCGCCATGCATTTTGCCACGTCCAACATCTGCAAGTACCATCTCGACGGTGCCATCTGGGCCGTCAACTACGTCAAGGTCCATCAACTGCTGCCCAAACTGTTGCAGAAGCGGCTCAATGCCGAAGGGGCCAACGTCTTTACCGTAGAAATGTTGGATGAAACCATCCGCGACCAGAAAGAGTTAAACGCCTTGTCGCGGGACCATTCTGTCATCTTTTTCGAACCGCCTTCCATGGAACAACGGATCGTCAATCAATTCGCCTTTTTCTCGGTGATGCCCGATCCGACAAAGTCCCTTTGTCAATGCCTGGACAACCACCCCGCGATCTGGCGCAAGATCATCATTCCGGCGGAGCTTAAGTGGGAAATCCGCGACAAGCTCGATCAAGCTAACATCACCGAACGGGTGTTATTCCCGGGTCTTGATGGCCTCAGTCAGTGGCTACGTCGACACTACAGCCCGAAAGATGCTTCCTCGATCTGTCAAACCGACTAGCGTCCACTCTCTCTTTGATCGGTCCAAACATGTCCCAGTCCTACCCGAATATCGTACTGCGCCTACCCGATTGGCTGGATGCGGTCTTGCCGCCAGTTGAACGAGTCTATGCCAGTCGCGAAGAACGTATGGGGCTAGTGATCAACCTGGCACGGCAGAACATTCAGCGCGGCACCGGTGGCCCCTTTGCCGCTGCCGTCTTTGATCTAGACAGTGGAAAGCTGCTGGCACCCGGGGTTAACCTTGTGGTCGACGGCCACTGTTCAGTGGCCCACGCCGAGCTGGTGGCCCTGATGCTGGCCCAGCAGCTAGCGGGCAGTCACGATCTCGGCGGATCGTCCCATCCCCCCTGTGAACTGGTCACCACCACCGAGCCCTGCGCCATGTGTCTCGGCGCCCTGCCCTGGGCGGGCATCATCAGTCTGGTCTGCGGTGCCCGGGACGAAGATGCCCGCGCAATCGGTTTTGATGAAGGAGACAAACCAGCCGACTGGCCGGCCACGCTACAACAACGGGGCATAGCGGTGCATCGCGATGTCTGCGCCCTTCAAGCCCGAGCGGTACTCCAGCAATACCGGGACCGCGGCGGTCCCATCTACAACGGCCGCTCGACCAATTGACCTTTGGTTGCCAATCCACCTCCAAAACTTGAGCATATGATGGAAAAAAGGTGCAAATAACTGGGGCCACGTACTCCCCGGGAGGACATTCAACGGCTTGCTGCGCCAATTAACTAAAAATAAGCTCCAGCTACTTGATCAGAAAAAGAGACATATGTCAGAATTGTTAATCCCTGATATGTGACCGTAAGACGAAGATTAGTTGAGCCGACATTGACAGATACAATCTGTTCTCAGCACAACTATCTGGTAATTAAAATCCACCCAAACCCTCTTTATAACAATAATTACAACCTTGATGAAGAAGGGGCCTGAGAGCTCTTTACAGGGAGCTTTTCCTGCAGGACCCCTTGGAATTCCTTTAATTTGGAGCTAAGCATGGTCTACAACACAATAAATAGTTTTGGAGAGATGGGACTGTTCGCAAAGGAAAATTTTAATTCTGATGATGTTATTTTTTCTAAAACTTTAACTTCATTGCTGGATCAACCGGATAAATTTTCCATCCAAGTGGATCACAACAACCACTTTAATCCGAACAATGAAGTGCTTGCTAAGACCAACCACAGTTGCGCCCCAAACACAAAAATCACTTATGGAAAAAGGACTATCAAACTGGTTGCCCTAAAATCTGTCTCAATTGACGAGGAGTTGACTTTCAACTATTTGACAACAGAATACACATTGGCAAATCCATTTAAATGTAATTGTGGATCCATCGATTGCTTTCAAGACATACGGGGATACAGGGATTTATCACCATCACAAAAACAGTCACTACAACCCTATGTATTAAATTATTTAAAGGGGAGA
>JAIOSZ010000075.1 GCA_021107335.1 Desulfuromonadaceae bacterium
ACGTCGAACAATATTTGGCGGCGGCGGAAGCTCAATTTGTCATTGCCGATCCCGTTAAACGTCGAGCCATGATTGCCGAAGGTGTAGAGCAGGCAGCTCAGCAGGCCGGCGGTCAGCTCAACCCCGACCCGGCGCTGCTTGACGAAGTCACTTACCTGGTCGAATATCCCATGGCCGTAACGGGTTCCTTTGAAGAGCGCTATCTGGCTCTGCCCCGTGAACTGCTGATCACCACCATGCGCGAACATCAGCGTTACTTCACCCTGGTCGACCAGAGTGGGGCCTTGTTGCCGCGTTTTATTACTGTCTCCAATACCAAGGTCGAGGATCCGGCGGTGGTCAGTCGCGGCAATGAACGGGTGCTGCGCGCTCGTCTGGCCGATGCCATGTTTTTCTGGGACGAAGACCGCAAGGTCTCCCTGGAAAGCCGACTTGATGCCTTGAAGAATGTTGTTTATCAGGCCAAGCTTGGTAGCAGCTACGAAAAGGTTCTGCGCTTCAAAGAACTGGCGGCTGATCTAGCTCGGCAATTCGATCCAGCGGCTGTGGCCCTGACCGAACGGGCCGCGTTGCTCGCCAAGTGCGACCTGGAAACGGGTATGGTTTTCGAATTCCCTGAATTGCAGGGGGTTATGGGGCGTGAATATGCCCGCCTGGAAGGGGAAAATGAGCGGGTGGCCGTGGCCATTCACGAACATTACCTACCGATACAGGCTGGCGGTGAACTGCCCTCGGATAGCGTCGGTGCCTTTGTTTCCATTGCCGACAAGATCGATACGATCTGCGGCTGTTTCGGCGTCGGGCTGATTCCCACAGGTACCGCCGACCCCTATGCCTTACGGCGTAGCGCTATCGGTATCTTGAATATTGTGCTGGAGCGCGGCTATCGTCTTTCTTTGCCGTCTCTGATTCAACGAAGCGTCGCCTTGTTGGACGCCAAACTGAACCGACCGGCAGAGGATGTTGCGGCCGACGTTGAAACTTTTATCCGGCAGCGCTTCTTCCATCAGTTGGTGGCCCAGGGGCAGCCGCAGGACGTGGTGGACGCGGTGTTTAGTATCGCTTTCGACGAGCCGGGCGATGCGCTGGCCCGGATCGAGGCACTGGCCGCTTTTCGCAGCCGTGACGATTATCAGCAATTAGTCGTTGCTTTCAAGCGGGTGGGCAATATCATTAAGGGCGGCGTGGACGAGGCAATCGATTCCACACTATTCGAAGCAAGTTGTGAAACGGGGCTCTTTGAGGCCGTGAACAAGGCCGCCGAAGAGTGCCGGCTGCTGATTGCCAAGGGCGATTATGGTGATGCCCTGCAGACTGTTGCCGCATTGCGGGTGCCGGTCGATGCCTTCTTTGAAGGAGTCATGGTCATGGCCGACGATACGCGAGTCAAGACCAACCGCCTGGCACTGCTGACGGCAGTCGCCCGCTTGCTGGAAAAAATTGCAGATTTTGGTAAGCTTGCCGATTGATGGCACCACAATGATGAAGATTTTGTCGAGCAACAGACTCGACTAACCCATATTCAGGAGGACGGTTCATGGCGGTCAAATATGTTTACTTCTTCGGTGCCGGTAAGACAGAGGGCACTGCGGAAATGAGAAACTTGCTCGGGGGCAAGGGAGCCAACCTGGCTGAGATGAGCGCTATCGGTTTGCCGGTGCCAGCCGGGTTCACCCTGACGACGGAACTTTGTACCGAATTTTACAAAAATGATCGGTGCTATCCTGAAGGGCTGGAAGCGGAAGTCGAGGCGAATCTCGTCCAGCTTGAAAAGGCCATGGATAAGAAATTCGGCGACAGTGCAAACCCGCTGTTGCTGTCCGTTCGCTCTGGTGGCCGAGCCTCTATGCCTGGCATGATGGACACCGTCCTTAACCTTGGTCTCAATGACGACACGGTGCAGGGTCTGATCGAGCAGAGCGGCGACCCTCGTTTCGCCTACGACTCCTACCGGCGTTTCATCCAGATGTACAGTAATGTGGTCATGGGGATGAGCGGTTCGGTTCTGGAGCATCTTCTTGAAGACATGAAAGAAGTGCGCGACGTCGAACTCGACACCGACCTGACCGCCGACGACCTCAAGCAGCTGGTTGAACAGTTCAAAGGCAAGATCAAGGAGACCCTTGGTCGCGAGTTCCCCGCCAATCCTCAGGAGCAGCTGTGGGGAGCTGTTAATGCCGTGTTCGGTTCTTGGATGAATCAACGGGCCATCACCTACCGCAAGCTGAATAGCATCCCTGCTGAGTGGGGCACCGCGGTCAATGTTCAGGCTATGGTCTTCGGCAATATGGGCAATACTTGCGCTACCGGTGTAGCCTTTACCCGTAACCCCTCTACCGGTGAAAATCAATTCTACGGTGAATTTCTACTCAACGCTCAGGGCGAAGATGTCGTTGCAGGGATTCGTACTCCGCAGCCCATCAACAAGGCCGGCGGCGACGGGTCTCTGCCCTCTCTCGAAGAGGTTATGCCCGACTGCTACCAGCAGCTGATGGATATTCAGCAGTCCTTGGAAAAGCACTATCGGGACATGCAGGATATCGAGTTCACTATCGAGAAAAACAAACTCTATATGTTGCAGACCCGTGGCGGTAAACGCACCGCTACGGCAGCCATCAAGATCGCCGTGGACATGGTGGCCGAAGGCCTGATCGACAAAAAAGAGGCGGTCCTGCGGGTTGCCCCAGGGCAGCTCGATCAATTGCTTCACCCCTCCCTTGATCCCAAGGCGGTCAGAGATGTCATTGCTACCGGTTTACCGGCTTCGCCGGGAGCGGCCGGAGGCGAAATTGTCTTCTCCGCTGAAGATGCCGAAGAGGCAAACAAGCTCGGTCTGAAGGTGATTCTGGTGCGCATTGAGACCAGCCCCGAGGATATTCATGGCATGCACGCTGCCGAAGGGATTCTTACCGCTCGCGGCGGTATGACGTCTCATGCAGCGGTTGTTGCCCGCGGTATGGGTAAGTGCTGTGTTGCCGGCTGTGGCGGTATTAAGGTCGACTATGCAGCTCAGCAATTTGTTACCAACAGCGGGGAAGTTTTCAAAAAAGGCGAGGTGATCACCCTCGACGGTTCCACCGGTGAAGTCATGAAGGGCTCGGTAGCGACTGTGCAG
>JAIOSZ010000044.1 GCA_021107335.1 Desulfuromonadaceae bacterium
GGTCGGGGGCTTTTCCTATAAATGACCATTTGTCAGACATTTAAATGATCACCCCGTTCAACGGGTGGACCATTTTCGTTTTACAGGGGGGCATATGGAACTCTTTTTAGAAGTTTTTGAAAAGATGGAGCGCCAGGGGCCAGGGAGTGCCGAATCGACCCTCCGCGCCTTCAGCTCTATCCCGAATAAAAACCATATCGAAACGATTCTCGATATCGGTTGTGGCAATGGGGCTGCAAGCCTGGCCTTGGCAAGTGCTTGCAAAGCAAAAATAACGGCGGTGGACAACCACACACCGTTCCTGGAAAGCCTGAAAAAAGAAGCGGCTCGCCTCGGTTTTGCCGAGCGCATAGAAGCGGTCAACGCAAGTATGTTTGAGCTGCCCTATCCCGACGAAAGCTTCGATTTGCTCTGGGCGGAGGGGAGTGCCTACATCATAGGGGTCGAGAAGGCTCTGCGTGAATGGAAACGCCTGATTCGTGATGGCGGCTACCTGTTTGTCAGCGCCGCTGTGCTTCTGACCGAACATCCCTCCCCCGAGTGCGCCGAATTTTGGGAGACCGAATATCCAGGAATCAGTACCACGGAAGGACGTTGCCAACTCGCGAAGGAGTTTGGATACAGGATTCTCGGCTCCTTCACTCTGCCCCGCAAGGACTGGACAGCCTTCTACACCGACATGCTTCAACAAGTCGAAGCGGCCATGGAAAAGCACGGCTCAAGCCAAGCCTTTGAAGACATGAAAAGGGAAATCCGAGTCGCCAATCTCTATGGCGACGAGTTCTCCTATGTCTGCCTGATGCTGCAAAAGTGAATTGCCCCCAGGATCCTAGTCATTTTTGATTCATTAGGTGTCTAGCAAGTCACCACATTTCAGACAGGAAAAGCCCGCCAGGCAAACTCGGCGGGCTTTTCCCATATTGCAGGACCTATGGGACTGAAAGGCTAACTTTAAGGACCAGGAAAGGGGCATAGGCACCTCATGCCGCTTAGGAGGGCCTTCCTGGAAACACTTTTCCAACCCTGCATCTGTTGAGAATTTTGAAAAGTTCCATGATCAGCAGCAACGACAAGGCCAGTATCAGCATGCTAAACCACTGAGTCATGGTGACAGGGGCCACTCTGAGAACCTTCTGCATCAGTGGCAGGTGCATGGCCAGGAGGTGCACGCTCTGGGCCACCAGCACGCCGCCGATCAGTAGCCGGTTGCGACGAAAGGGAACACCAAAAGCCGAGATACGCTCCGAACGGCAGTTAAAAACATGGACGTTTTCCAAAAGAACCATCAGCAACAGGATCAGGTTGCGGGCGGCCACCTCCTGCCACCCCGTCTGGATCAGCCACCACCAAGTGGCGAACGCCGTCAAGCCCATAGCCAGCCCGGAAACGATAGTTTGCTGCACCATCAACCGATCAAATATCCCTTCCGAGGGGCACCTCGGCGGCTTCTCCATGGCCCCTGGCTCCCCGCCCTCGAAGGCCAGGGCTACGTCCTGAATACCGTTGGTTACCAGGTTGAGCCAGAGCAGTTGCACCGCCAACAGAGGCAGCGGTAGGCCGGTGCAAAGAGCCAAGGTGAAGAGGGTGATTTCGGCCGCACCGGTGGAAATGAGCAGATAGATCACCTTGCGGATGTTATCGTAGGCAAAGCGCCCTTCCTCGATCCCTCCTTCGATGGAGGCGAAGTTGTCGTCGATAATGATGAGGGAGGCGGTATCCTTAGCCACGTCGGTACCCGAGCCCATAGCGACTCCGATGTTCGCTCTGCGCAGGGCCGGGGCATCGTTCACTCCATCACCGGTGACAGCGACAAAATGACCGAGCCGGCGCAAGGCATCGACGATGGCCAGCTTCTGCAGGGGGGTCACACGGCTGAAGACCGTGGCCCCTTTAACCCTCTCCAGAAATTGAGGGATCTCGGCGGAACCAATCTCCTCCAATTTGCTGCCGGTAACCATCTCACTACTACTGCCGGCAATCTCAAGTTCCCGGGCAATACTCAGGGCCGTCGCCGGATGATCGCCGGTGATCATGACTACCCTGACACCGGCCCGTTGACATTTCGCTACGGCTTGCTTGGCCTCGGGGCGCAGAGGGTCGATGAGCCCGATCAGGCCCAAGAAGCAGAGAGGCGGGATCGCCTGCTCGTCCAACTTCGCCGAGCCCTCCCCTGCCAAGATGCCGTGGCCCACGGCGATAACTCGAAAGCCCCCTTCGGCCAACGCCTGGACCTCGTCGCCGATGGTCTCGGGGACGAGGGGGACTGTCCCGGTCTGGATCTGCATGGTGCTGCAGAAGGGCAGGATGGCTTCAGGCGCACCTTTGACCGCGACCTCGATAGTGCCGTTCTGACGGTAAAAGCGGGCTGCGTATCTGTGCTCCGATGCGAAAGGGATATCGTGGAGGATTGCGGCTTCGGCAGCAACTGTTGTAGGGTGCAGACTCATTTTGTAGCCCAGGGCCAAAAGGGCCACGTCCACAGCATCGCCCTGATGTTCCCATACCCCGCTTTGCTCGGTCAGGCTGGCTTCGTTGCATAAAACAGCAGCCTTGGCCAATCGTTCCAGATTACGGCATTCGGCAGACTCCGGCTCCTCTCCTTCAGTGGTGGTAACCCGTCCGACTCCTGCGTAGCCTTCTCCGCTAACAGCATAGATTTTCCCTCCGGGCAGCCCGACCACCTTCGCGGTCTGTTTGTTGACCGTCAGGGTCCCGGTTTTGTCGCTGGCGATGCAGGTACAGCTCCCCAAGGCCTCAACCGCTGTCAACTTGCGGACGATCACCTGGCGCCGTGCCATACGTGCCGTGGCGATGGACAGGGCGACGGTCATGGCCACCGGCAAACCCTCTGGGATGGCCGACACTGCCAGGGCGACCGCCATGAAAAACACCTCCACATAGGAAAGGCCCTTGGCGATAGAGATCGCCGCCAGCACGCCGATGAAACCGAGCACCAGATAACTAATCTGGCGGGCGAAACCTTCCATGCGGATCAGCAGCGGTGGTTTGGTCGTCTCGGCCAAGGTCACCGCCTTGGCGATCTGACCCACCTCGGTGCGCAACCCGGTGGCGATCACCACCCCCCTGCTGCGACCGGAACTTACGGTGGAACCGGCAAAAGCCATGTTGCTGCGCTCGCTCAGTGGCAGATGCTCGGGTAGCCGTTCGGTCTGTTTAGCGACCGACTGGGACTCGCCGGTGAGCAGCGATTCATCGATGGTCAGATTGTGCGCTTCAAATAGGCGCAGGTCCGCCGGGATACAGTTGCCCTCTTCCAGCAGGACCACATCCCCTGGCACCAGGTCCTCCGCGGCAATTCGCTTCTTACCCCCATTCCGGAGAACCAAGGCATAGATCCGCAGCAGACTCTGCAGGGCACCGGCACTCTGTTCCGCCTTCCACTCCTGAAAAGTGCCGAGTCCGGCGTTGAGGAGGATGACCGCGAAGATAAAGAAGGCATCAGTCGCTTCGCCGATAAACAGGGAGACGCTGCCGGCCGTCAGTAGAATGTAGATCAGGGGGCTGAGAAACTGATGCAGGAAAATGGTGACGATTCCGGGTGGCTTCTTCGCGGGGAGACTGTTGGGGCCGAACTCCGCCAACCGCTCGGCAGCCTGTTCTTCGCTCAAGCCCTCGCGGCTCGACTGAACCTTGACAAAGACCGCACTCGCCGCCAGCGGGTGCCAGACGATGCCCACCTCCCCTTCAGTAAAGACATCTTGTTGCGTAAGCCCGATGTGGTTTTTCATGACCCCTCCAGCCCAGCCGCCGAAATGCTCCCGGTCGTGCTGGACGATCTGTGAACCCCAACCTGCCCCCCATCGTTGTCGTTGCGCAGCCCCTGGTCCGCCTCGGGGGAGAAGAACTCGGCAAGCACGGCAGGATCGAACCAAAGCCGGTCCTTGACCAGGCTGCGGCAGGGGGCTGCGAGATGAAGCGCTTCATGGGCAGCCCCCAAGGGGATCTGTATCTGACTGCCATCAAGGATCTCTGGAATCGCGAGATCGTCGGCTACGCCATGAGTCATCGCATGATGCAGGATCTGGTCGGACGAGCCCTGTTTCGTGCTGTGACGGCCAAGCGCCCGCCTGCCGGTTTGATCCACCACTCAGCCAGCATTGCTCGCTGAGTTACCAGGAGCTGCTCAAGCAGTTCGGTAAGGTGCCATCCATGAGTCGCAAGGGGAGCTGTTACGACAATGCTCCGATGGAAAGCTTCTTCGGCCCACTCAAGACCGAACTGGTTCAGCACCGGAAATACCGCACTCGCCAGGAATCGATGGCTGAGATCTGCGAGTATCTTTAAGTATTCTACAACCGGCAGAGGAGATATGCCAGCCTGGGAAACATTTCCCCAGCGCCATTTGAGAGGAAATACTTCAGTTGGCAAGGAGCCGCTTGACAAACATATGGTGTCCACTATTGAGGACCGACCTCAGCCCTTAGGCTCATATTTCTCAGCCAAAGCGGGACAATGGGCACTTTCTTACATTTATCGTCCTGTACAATCTACGCTAAAAATCGACTCACAAAACTTTGACTTGACATGCCACATGTGTAGAATTGAAGAGACATTAATTTTCGGGAATTGGATTTGCGGTTACAAAGGCAAACGCTTGACTTTTCTAGAAATTGATTAAATTCTATGGATTTTTAAGTATAGAAAAGTGCCCGTGGTTACACGGTTTACATAGACCGCCTAGTAACAACTGGGCCCTTAATGAAAATGAGATGAAGTATGAATGAAGAAAAAAACAACAATTCTATTCATGAGCCTGGTCACGATCTTCATCTTGAGCACGAAGACCCTACTATTCGTATTCTACATAGGATAATCCGTATTGCAGTAAAAATACTCGCTATACTAATGGTTGTTGTTATCGTATGGGGCATAGGAGATGTGATCTACGTTTTATATAAACGTATTATGGAGGAGCCTTTTCTTTTATTGAGCATAAGTGATATTTTTGAGACATTTGGTGCGTTTTTGGCTGTGCTAATTGCGATTGAGATATTTGTAAATATAAGTATGTATTTGTCTACGAACGTAATACCAGTAAGGTTAGTAGTAGCAACTGGATTGATGGCCGTTACACGTAAAGTAATAATTTTTGATTTTGACAAAATAGCACCTCCATATGTTTTTGGAGTTGCTGCGGTAGTTCTTTCTCTTGGTCTTACCTATTGGCTGATTACAAAGCGAACCTGACAACATGTTCCTCTTCGGAAAAAATAAAACTCTACTATTTTAGCGCTGCACTTTATTTGGGGAATAAGGAAATAATAGACATTCCCTGTATCCCCGGTAGATTCTAGTCGTAAGTGCACCACTCGTAGGCTGAGCTAAAAAACAGGACATGATGGGGTTTCTGGTAGTGTTGGAAGTGCGAACAGCCATCAGACGAGAAAATCCCGCCAGGCAAACTTGGCGGGATTTTCTCGTATTGCAGGTCCCCTTGACCTCCCCCCAGAAAATAGGACAAGTCAAAACTGGAATTTTCGGGCAAAATGAACCTTTGGGAGAGGAGACGTTTTGCCATGAAGAAAACAAAATTCACCGATGAGCAGATCGCGTTTGCGCTCAAGCAGGCAGAGACGGGAACCAAGGTGGCTGAGGTTTGCCGGAAGATGGGGATCTCGGAAGCCACTTTCTACAATTGGAAGAAAAAGTATGGTGGCCTTGGTGTCAGCGAACTGCGCCGGTTGAAGCAACTTGAGGAAGAAAATCGGCAGCTCAAGAAGCTGGTAGCCGATCTAAGCCTCGACAAGCAGATGTTGCAGGATGTACTGTCAAAAAAGTTCTAAAACCAGCCCAAAAACGCCGCCAGGTGGATCGCCTTGAAATGGCCTATCGCATTGGCAAACGCAGGGCCTGTGAGGTCGTGGGCCTGCAACGCTCGGTCTACTACTATAAATCGGTCAAGGATGATCGTGTTCTGCGGCAGCGTATCTGTGAGATTGCCACGACCCGGATTCGTTACGGTTATTTGCGGATCCATGTGCTGTTAAGACGTGAGGGCTGGCACGTCAACCATAAGCGGGTTCATCGAATTTATTGTGAAGAAGGCCTGAACCTGCGCCAAAAAAGACCGAGGCGCCGCGTGGCTGCAGCACATCGCGTACAGCGACCCGCAGTCTCTAAGATTGATCAGTGTTGGTCCATGGATTTTGTGGCCGACAACTTGTTTAATGGCCGCCGAATCAGGGCCTTAACTGTCGTCGATAATTTGAGTCGTGAATGCCTCGCCATCCATGTGGATAGGGCAATTAAGGGGAAGCAGGTCGTTCAGGTAATGGAAAGACTGCGCCTTTTTACAGATCGCTGCCCTGAAAGGATCCAGGTCGACAACGGCTCGGAATTCATTTCCAAGGATCTGGATAAGTGGGCGTACGAAAACGGAGTCACTCTAGACTTCTCCAGGCCGGGAAAACCGACAGATAACGCCTTGATTGAGTCGTTCAACGGAAGCTTTCGCGATGAATGCCTCAACACCAATTGGTTTCTTTCAATTGACGATGCCAAGAAAAAGGTCGATGCTTGGCGAAGAGATTATAATGGGTTTCGCCCGCATTCATCGCTGGGGAATTTAACCCCGGAACAGTTCCGGGAGCAACACATAGGAAGCCCGAAATCCCTACATTTGATCTGTCCTGGTTACGGGTGAGGCTCACGAAAGTCGGAAGCTCTACTTTACAATTGTCTACTTGACGGGGAAGCTTACGATCCCAGGTCGCTAAATTGATTGGCTTGAATCGCAATACAGTCAATCGCTATCTAACCAAAATCAGGCAGCGCTTGGCTGAGTATTGCAATGCTCAATCTCCTTATTCAGGAGAAATCGAAGTTGACGAATCGTTCTTCGGTGCACGTCGCGTCAAGGGCAAAAGGGGCCGTGGTGCAGGCGGTAAAACAATCGTATTTGGCATCTTTCAACGGAACGGTCATGTCTATACGGAGATCGTTCCAGATTGCTCCAAGGCCACATTGCAAGCGGTTATACGCGGAAAAGCAGAGCTTAAAAGCATTATCTACTCAGACGGTTGGCGTGGCTATAACGGTCTGGTCGATGTTGGTTATGGTAAGCACTTTCGTGTCGAGAACGGCAAGGATGAGTTTGCCAAAGGTCGTAACCATATCAACGGAATTGAAGGCTTTTGGGGCCACGCAAAAACAAGGCTCGTTCGCTTCCGTGGTATGTCGCCAAATACCTTCAACTTGCATCTGAAAGAATGTGAGTTTAGATTCAATCATAGAGGCCAGGATCTCTGTCGTTTGGTCCTTAGTATTTTGCGAAATCAACCTCTAAACTAGTCATGACCCAAAAATAAAAATCGGTGTTTCTCGGACCTAACCTGAAGCAGAGTTAGACTTGCTTAACTTTCTCTGCAGCCGAGCATTCTCCAACTGCATCTGCGCAAGCTGCCCTTGCAATTCCGCAACTTGCCCACGCAACTGACTTTCAACAGTCCCCTTATACATATCCTCTTTACCATGAGTGTATGCCGCTTCGCTGGCCGCTGCAGAATGGCCCAACTTCGGCATCAGATCTAGGACAACCGATTCTGGATCATTTGAAAACCCCAGTTTTTGTCTGGTCTGGAGAATTTCAGTAGCGCTTTCCTTTCCAAACTTTCTTCTGATGCTGTGTCCCCCAGAGCCTTTTCTTAGCCCTATCGCTTTAAATCCGTCTGCAATAATCCGCGAAATACGTTTATTTCCCAGGGGCCTACCAGTAGTAAAGCCAATAAAAAGATGCCCTTTCGCTTTTTCCTCTCCGACGCCTAGCCGATCCAAAGTTGACTGTCGAACGCCCTTGATGAAATTTGCGATCCTTATTATTAACTGAAGTTTCACATCGTAAGCAGTCTGATAGCCAAATTTCTGCTCAGGCGGCGTAACCAGGATTTCGCGTTTCCCTTGCACCAGCGCCGCGTCAATGACTTCTTCTGAAAAGTGTTCCACCAAAAGGCTACGCACGCTTCCGCCCCGCCAACCTACATGCTCAATAATATCTATAATCAGGACGTTCCTCTCTGCCGTCAGCGGATCGCAAAACTCCCTGAAATATCTCCGCAGCCGAATCAACTCGTCGTCGGTTGCATAATGCTGCCTTTTGTGCTTCGACCTTGCTCCTGTTCTTCTAAAGCAAAGCGGATAAATCGTCTTCTTGGCTTCACCTTTCTTATCAAATGCCTCAGGGTCTTTCATATAATCAGGCAATTTGCTTCGAATAGGTGCTGTAGGCCACCCCATCCAACCTTCCATCAATGCCTGAATTTCTTGTGCCCACCAGTAGAATTGATAAATGGCCCTTAGTTTTATGTTGACGGTCTGCTGTGCTGTCTTTTCGGTTCGACTGCTACTCCTACCCTTTACATTAGACAGCTCCCAAGCCTTATATTCCTCTAGATCGCTGTCCTCTATCTCTTTCCAGGACTTCCCTTTTACTCGCAGGTAGTCGCAAAAAGACTTCAGGGAATAGGCCACCATCTGAATTTCTGAAAGATATGCCTGCTCGTTGTCTGCAGTATTATCATGACTCGCCAAATGTTTTTTTGCCATATAAAGCGCATACTGGGAAAGCTCTATCATGAGCTTAATTTTCTCATCAAAGAAAAGCGGCACATCTCGATTTGGCACATAAGGCGCCCACACTATCTTGATCGGGTATATCCGTCTTAGATCAAGTGTCTTAATCCCTTTTCCCCCCATAGATCATCCCCTATTCGGCAACACCAAGGACCTTGAGTTGGAGTGTTCTATTGCCCCTAAAAACATTATCAGAAAGCATATAAACAAAAGTGTTGGCGGCCCCCACCTTAACGGGCATTTCAATGCTGTCCTCGTCTACAGCGAAGAACCAAATGGCTTTATACACTATGTTATCCATTCTGAGTTTCAACTGAAGGTGTGAACCATCTCCAACCTTCTTCACATCAAGCACCGTAAACTTCCCTCGAAAAGACGGATATGGGAAGTCCTTGCCCCAAGGGTCTAACGTCATCAACTTATCTACCGTTTCCAATGTCAGATGCACAGCATCTAACTCACCGTCTACCCACAGGATTGGCTTGAGGGATCTGGCGCCCACTTGAAGACTGATCGCTTCCTCATACGCTACGCTAAACTGAGCAATATCATCTATTGAAAGAGTAGCACCAGCCGCGCCCGCGTGTCCTCCAAACCCTACCAACAAGCCTTTATGATTATCTGCCACATGCTGTAATGCTTCTCTGACATGGATCCCATCAATGCCCCTAAATGATCCACTGGCTAGGGCACTGCCATCCTTTCCGGTTACTTTGTTTTGGTCTCCGTTACGCGCACCCGCCCCTTTCGGCGAAAAGATAGCGGCAGGTTTCCCATACGCTTCAACGACCTTGCTCGCGGTAATCCCATGAACTCCGCTGTGTCCATCGTCAATGAACACAACGATAGAATTCCCTTCAATCTCTCTTGCCGCCGCAAACGCTCTTCGTCGAACCCCCCTTTCTATGTCTTTCCTTAAAGAGTTTTCCTCCTTAAGAATTTTCCACTGTTTACGCGCTGCACTAATATCCTTTTCAACTAAAAAATGAAAGCCGACATCTGCCCAATCAAGTCTTCCCGCAGCAGCAACCGTTGGTGCCAAATTGAATGCAATGTGTTCTGAGCACACCTCAGTCCCGATTTCCTGCCGAAACACCTTCCAACACGCTCTCTTTTCGCTGTTGATTAGTGCAAGCCCACGCTTTACCATTGCGCGGTTGATGTAACTCTTGTCTGGCCTCAACGCGACACAATCCGATATTGTCGCCACGGCTACGTAATCGATAACATCCACTAAGCTTGGAATCTCAGGTCGATAATTTTTCTCAAGAAGCCTCGTCCGCACTTTAGCCATTGTAAGGAAGGCAACAGCCGCCCCACAAACAAAGCGGTCATACTTTGAGTCGAGTCTTGCTGGATTAACTACCGCGAAAGCAGATGCTGGCGGCCCTTCCACCGGAACCGCATGATGATCTGTAACGACAACGTCCTTCCCCGCTTCCGCTATCTTTCTAATCCTCTCTTGATCGCTACTTCCTTTATCTGCCGAAATAACCAATGTGGCATCGGTTTCCAATATCCGTTCAACCACAGGTTCAGTAATTCCATACCCCTCAGTAAGCCGATGGCTAGTGACTACAGACAGATTGTTAGGGTCTACTCCAAAATGATCTACGAGTGCTGACCACAAAACAGATGCCGCTGATATACCATCGAGATCGTGGTCGACCGCAAGAATGCAACGCTCTCCCCCTTCGATTGCCTTGACAATACGATCAACTGCTTTATCCATGTCCGGGATACAGATTGGATCATCAATCTTCGCAACTGATGGCTGGAACAAGGCTTCTACACTAACGCTCTGTTCAACTCGTTTTGCTACCAGATCCGCTAACCAAGGCTCGACACCTTCTCTAACCAAATCTTCAAAAACACAATCTATCCGCTGACGCGCCCGCACCTCTGGAACCGGTCGTACCACTTTGCCTCCTGTTCTCCACTGAATCTATCTTTAGTTAAAGTTTAAGCCAATAACGCGATCAAAAGCACGGGGTTGTGATGTCACTTCCCTTGTAAATACCCCTTTGTCTCCAACCAGTACCACTTGTTTCTGCGCACTGGTTATCGCCGTATACAACCAAGGGTTATCCACGATTCTGTTGTCGCCCGTTTCTGTTACAGCCACTATTACACGTTCAAATTGTGAGCCCTGTATCTCATTGCACGCAATAGCATAACCAAGAGAAATATACGCCAGATCGCCCTCATGCACCTTCACTAGCGATCCTCTGAAATCAATCTCGGCAACGTACCGAACCTCCAGGCCGGCGTCCGTAATATCCCACATCTGACCTTCAAATATTTCTGTCACGGTCCCAAGCATTCCATCGCAAAGGCCACGAGAATGATCATTCATCGAATGCCATACCACTGGATCACCAACTGTGATCTCTTCATTGCCGGTCAAAGCATTACAATTTTGCAAATTTAAAACTGGTATTTCCAGCCTTTGATATTCCCGCAATTCACGATGTTCCTTATGGAGTGCCTGGTTAAGGAGGCCACAAATATCCTTAGTAGCAGCTACAATTTGTACATCACCGTACTCTTTGCTCTCCCGATAGACCCGCAAGATATTTTGAACGGTCGTTTCAACGCATGTACTTTCAAGAAAGCTGACCCCCACCTTCCGCTTTCTAAGCCCAACAAAGTTTTCGATTTCAGGAATTGTCAGAGATCGAACTGCATTGGCTACTTGTGGAATGCCTGTTTCTAACTCTGATCGATGCGTCGTTACTAGTTCCACCTGAGGAATACGCTTTGCGCTTTCCATTGCGTGGAATACCAAGCCAGGGCCTTTTGGAAATAACCGATAACTATCTCCGATGAAACATATGCGGACAGTTCGTGGAAGCTTTTTCAGAATCCGATAGGCCACCGCCACATCCAACACGCTCGCTTCGTCGATGAACAACCACGCGTTTTCTGCAATTCCACCCTCATCAAGTTTTTTTTGAAACTTGACAATACTTATTGGTTTAATTCCTATGATTTCATGCCTACTATTCGTTGCGGGACCAGTCGAAGCTAGCAAGAAAATGGTGGCCCTATCCCCAATTTGATCAAAGATCGCATTTAAAACATGAAACTTACCAACACCGATCCCCCCAAAGATACAACTTACGGGGCTTTCAAATACCGTCCGTACTGCCTTAAGTTGCTCGGGGCTTAATGGATAACCAACCGTCTCCTCAAATTTATTGAGACGATTTTCATCAAATTCTACTGCTAGAAGAGCCGGCCATCTCTCTAACATTTTTGTTCGTTCAAGTATTTCTTTTTGGACGTGCTGCTCAACTACAAACGCCCACTTTAGTTGAACTAAGTCACGGCCCTCCCATTCAACGATTCGATCCTGACAAGTCGCTAATGCATCCTCAATCGGAACTTGCGCCCCCAGCAATTCTTCAACAC
>JAIOSZ010000272.1 GCA_021107335.1 Desulfuromonadaceae bacterium
AAGTAACGCGCCTGGGCGGGCAAGACCGGCCGATTGATAGATTTTCTTTTTGCAGTATTTTGAGTTTCGCTGCACAAACTACAAGACCGCGGGGTTGCGTCCCCACCCGACGCCCAACTCTTTTTACACGCCAAAAAAGAGTAGGTAGAAAAAGGCGCCCCAACTCCTGGCCCTGCGGGTTCCCTACGCTACGCAGACGTTTTGCGGGCGGGGAAAAACCCGCTGCGCTCAAACATTCCCCCGCCTGATCGCAAAACGTCCACTTCGCTCCGGCTGCGTCACAGGGGAGGTTAGCTTTCGACCAAACCCCCCTGGGAGTGCCGCCGAACTGGTTTAAAACAAAAAGAGCCATGGTATCTAAAAGATCCCATGGCTCTTTGCTGTTTCAGTGAAGCGGTTGGTGGACTTAAATCTTGTCCTCGGTCTTACTCACCGCCTCATCCTTAATCCGATCAAGCACCTCAGCCAAAACCGCTTTGACTTCTTCGCGCAGGGCACCGGCGACAATAATAAACAGCAGGTCATCCCCAGGATAGAGTTTGCCTTCGCGGGCTTCGGCCAGCACCTTGTAGATGCCCGGCTTCTTTTCGTATTCGCGACAGAGGGCCTCAACCTTAGCATGGTCGGCCTTGACCTCAACCGCCGACACTTCGCTGCGATCGCCCCGTGACCAGCTTCGCACTACACCGTTATGAATCAGTACCATGCCGACATTTTTGGCAAATTCAGGATCTTTTTTGAGTTCCGCCAGGGTTTGACTGATGTCCATGTTGTCCCTCCTGTAAGAAATTTCAATAATATTTCATTTTTATAGTGGTACCAGTTAATGCCAGTTGTGCAGCCTTCTGTCAAATAAAACCTGTTTTCAGCTGCCGCACTGCAGGCAGTCGGCGTCATCTACGCATTCCAGATAGCGCTGAGATTGAATGGCTGCCATGCAGCCGCTACCGGCGGCGGTGATGGCCTGCCGAAAGTTAGGGTCTTGCACGTCACCGGCGGCGAAAACGCCGCAGACGCTGGTTTCGGTATTGTTGTGAGTCACTAGATAACCCCATTTGTCCATCTCTAGTTGGCCCTTGAATAATCCCGTGTTGGGGTTGTGGCCGATGGCGATGAACACACCGTCGCAGGTTAATTCTTCTTCTTTGCCTGTCTTGACGTTCTGTAGAGTTAGCCCCTGGAAGCCGGCCTTGGGGTCACCGTGCAGAGCGGTGGCCACTGAGTCCCAGCTGAATTCGATTTTGGGATGTTGCAGGGCGCGCTCGGCGAGGACCGGTCCGGCCCGCAGTTCGTCGCGACGGTGGATCACCGTTACTTTGCTGGCGAAACGAGCCAGAAACAGGGCGTCTTCCATGGCGGTATCGCCACCACCAACGACGGCTACCTTCTTGTCGCGATAGAAAAAGCCGTCACAGGTGGCGCAAACAGAGACCCCTCGGCCATAGAGTTCCTTTTCGTTGGCCAGGCCGAGCATGCGGGGAGAAGCGCCGGTGCAGATGATCAGCGACCGACAACGGTAGGACTGGTCGTCGACCCAAACGCGAAAGGGTTGTGTATCCAGTTCGACCCTGGTCACTTCGCTATCGACCAGCTTAGTGCCAAAATGCACCGCTTGGTCGCGCATTTTCTCCATCAGTTCCGGGCCGTCCACGCCCTCAGGAAAGCCGGGAAAGTTTTCCACCAGGGTGGTGCCAGTGAGTTGGCCGCCGGGCTGAATGCCGGCAATCAGAAGAGGGCAGCAGTTACTGCGTGAGGCATAGATGGCCGCTGTGTAGCCGGCCGGTCCAGAACCGAGAATGATCTGGTCATGAATTCCGTTCTTTTCAGGCATGAAAACCCTCCTCGTATTGTTCAGCGGCATGATAGGACGAACGCACCAACGGCCCGGATTCAACGCCGGCAAAACCCAGCTCTTTGGCCGCCTGGGCTAACTCGACGAATTCTTGCGGCGGCAGATAGCGCTGCACCGGATGGTGGTTTTTACTTGGGGGCAGATACTGGCCGAGGGTCAGTAGAGAGACACCGGCCGCCCTTAGATCCTGGAGCACGGGAAAAATTTCTTCGTGACGTTCACCCAGGCCGAGCATCAAACCCGACTTAGTAGGTAGTTGCGGCGCCTGGCGTTGGATTTCATTGAGCAACTGAAGCGATCTCTGGTAGTCGGCCTGGGGCCGCACTTTTGAATAGAGTCGGGGGACTGTCTCGATATTGTGCCCAAGCACATCCGGCGTGGCTGCGATAATAGCGGCTAAGGCATTCCAATTGTGCTGCAAGTCGGAAATCAGCAGCTCAATACGGCAGGATGGAGAACTCTGCCGCACTGCTTGTACCACCGCAACAAACTGGGTTGCGCCCCCATCAGGAAGGTCGTCGCGGGTGACGGCGGTAAAGACCGCGTGCTGCAATCCCAGCTCAGTGATCGCCATTGCCAGCCGTTGCGCTTCGGTTGGGTCGGGGGGGGCGGGAATGCCGTCGCCGATGTTGCAGAACCGGCAGCTTCGGCTGCACTTGTTGCCCAGCAACATAAAGGTAACGATGCCGCGAGACCAGCACTCACCGCGGTTGGGACAAGCGGCATCGTAGCACACCGAGCGTAGTTGCCCTTGGCGATGATAATTAAGGATTTGCCGGTAACGGGGCCCGCGCGCTACGGGTGCCCGAAGCCAGTTCGGACGTGGATAAGGTAGAGACATTCCGTGTTTCGTTTCGTTATTTGATTCACTGGGCTGGCTATCGTTCAGCCCGTTTAAGTACTTTGGCAGATCTACGGTTATTCAGTGGTTACCGGCTGCTCTGTCTTTTCGTCTTTGGCGATGATCTTGACGAAACATTCGGGGCAGCTTTGGCGCACTTTTTCGACCCAGCGGGCTTCGACTGCTTGCTGCGAGTAGAGCAATTCCCGTTCGTATTCTCCCAGCAGTCGGCTCACCGTGGCGCAATCGGCTGCGTCGAGGGGGCGAATAACCACTTGCGCTCCCTTGGCCAGCCGTCTTTGCAGGGCCTCTTGGGTCAGTCCCATGGTCTCATCGAGATGGCAGTAGACGGTACCGCCGGTCATACCCGAACAGAGCCAGGGGCCGGGGTCGCCCAGCACCACCGCTTTGCCATCGGTCATGTATTCGAAGGCGAAGCCCTTGAGATTGGCCCTCCCAGCGATATTCCCGGCTCGGTCATCGACGGGTTGGTGGATATGGCCGCCCAGAACCACCTCTGCTCCCGAAAGGCGAATGCAGGCCCGACTGTCTGTATCTCCCTGGATGAGGAACAGGCCGCCGGTAGCACCGTAGGCCAAACCCTTGCCGACCGCACCACCCACCCGTTGCCCCTGGCGGTTTTCCCCTTTGAGGACCACGATTTTGCCCCCAGTGGCACTCTTGCCAACGCCGTCCTGAGTCGCACCCTCGACCCGATAGTTGATGCGGGGGATATTGAAGGCTGCCAGGCCGTTGCCTGGAATTGCCCGCCGTCGAAACTGCAGCAGAACCCGCTTTTCCGCTGGCCAGCGTCCTTCAAGCTCGCCACGGGTCATGGTGCCGGCCAGGTAGGTGCCGATGGCTCGGTCGCTGCTGGAGGCACTGTCATCCTCGTAGCGGACCCGATCCTCGGGGCCGTCAAAGGCTTCGGTGACCAGGCTCGAAATGAGCGAGGTCAGGTAGTTGAGTGGCTTACGGATGATGCGTACGTCGCTCACCGAACGGGGCTCCTGGCCAATTTCAACGGGGGCCAGAAGCTCGTTCAGGTCGAGGTGGTCGAGGCCCCGTTGTTGCTCGAGTAGTTCGGCTTTGCCCACCAGGTCCTGCGTGCGCCGGAAGCCGAGGCGAGCGGTGAGCATACGAATCTCCTCGCCCAGAGCGCGGAAAAAGGTGGTTTCGTAGATGATGCCGTTCTCAAGCACCCGTGGTACAAAACGCTTCAAGCCTTGGGCTTGGGCTTCTTCCAGAGTCTCCACCTGAGTGGCGATGCCAACATGGCAGGTGCCGAGATGACAGGCTCGGCAAGCGGTGCAGCCGATGACCACCATCGGCAGGGTGCCGAAACCGACCCGATTGGCGCCCAGCAGCAGCATCTTGATTACGTCACGGCCGCTGTGCATGCCGCCATCGGCCCAGATCTCCACTTTATGGCGCAATCCGGCTTCGGCCAGAGCACGATGGGCCAGGCGCACGCCGATCTCTGACGGCAAGCCAACAAACTTTATGGCGTGGCGGCGGGCGGCACCGGTGCCCCCATCGTAGCCGCTGATGGTGATAATATCGGCACCCGCTTTGGCGATGCCCATAGCGATGGTGCCGATACCGGCTACTGCCGGTACTTTGACCGAGATGCGGGCTCGTGGATTGGCGGTTATCAGCTCTTCGATGATCTGAGCCAGGTCCTCGATGGAGTAGATGTCGTGATTGTTGGACGGTGAAATGAGGGTTACGCCGATTTTTGCATGGCGTGCTTCGGC
>JAIOSZ010000335.1 GCA_021107335.1 Desulfuromonadaceae bacterium
GATGATGGCGAACAATCTGGCGAGTAATTGCCAGTCCTAAGCCGGTACCTTTCTTCTTGGTCGTGAAAAACGGCTCAAAAATCTTGTCGAGATTTTCACTCTCAATACCCACACCGGTATCGGCAAAGCTCAGCACCACCCTGTCGCTCACCCGTTCAGACCGGACCGTTAAAACGCCCCCATCCGACATGGCAGCTCCTGCGTTGAGCATGAGATTAATCGCCACCTGCCGCAACTGGTCACCATCCACCAGTAGCGATGGCAAGTCGGCCGCAAAGTCTGTTTTGATTAAAACGTTGTGCATGGCGGTATGATTAGCGGCAAAATCGACGATTTGATTCAGCAAAGCGTTAATATCGACTCTTTCCAAAACGGGCTTGGGGGTCCGGGCATAGCTAAGCAGGTCCTGAACAATCTTTTTGCAACGCTTACTCTCCCGCTTGATATCGCGAATCATGCCGTACATGGGATCTTCTTCGTCCAGCTTTCCTTCCAGATAGGCGGCATAGCCGAGAATCACGCCAAGAGGATTGTTGATCTCATGGGCGACACCGGAAGCCAAAACGCCAAGAGAAGCCATTTTGCCCTGCTGCGCGAGATTGCTCTCCATCTCCCGATGCTGTTTGATCATGTCGGTCATTCGGTTGAAATGGGAAGCCAACTCGCCCAACTCATCCTTGCTATCGACCTGCATGCGCAATTCCAGGCGACCGGCTTTCACTCGTCGAATCACGTTGATCATCGCATGAATCGGTTCGGTCATCGCCGTAGCGGCAGCAAAGACCAGCCCAACCGATATCAGACCGACGGTCAGTCCTAAAATCGCCAGACTCGTCCAGAGATGCTTCTTGATCTCATGGATTTCCTGGTAAAACTCGTCTTCATAAGAGCCGACGGCCACAATCCACTTCCATGGTTTGTAGTAGAGATAGCGGACAATCTTCATCCGTGGTTCAGCGTCGCCAATATTTTGCCAGACATAGCGGGCCCAGCCATTCTTACTGGCCAACATCCGCTTTACTACATACTGCCCTTCGGCATCCTTCATTTCCAAAATGTTCTGACCGGCACTTTCAGGATGCAGAGTCAAGGTTCCCTCGGTATCGAGGCAATAGATGTAGCCCGTCTTACCCACTCGCTTGGAATTAATTTTGTCCTTCAGCTCTGCCATAGAGCGTTTTTCGAATTCACTATCTTCATAGGTTTCTTCCAGATAGCCACCGGTAGCGATGATCCAGTCCCACTCGCGAAAATAGCGATAGGCGACCAACTTACGGCGAGGCTTCTTGTCACCCAGCATGGCATTGCGCCAGGGATACACCGCATAGAGAACCTCGCCCGGCGCCGAAGCAACCGCAGCCTGACAGATCTCGCGAATGAAGTAGCGACCGTCCTCATCCTGCTCGTCGAAAACATTTTCACCTTGCCGAGCAATATGAGCCAAAAGTTGGCCCTTACTGTTCATGGCATAGATGTAGCCTGTCTCACCGATATTTACTTTTGTAAGGGCCTTGGTAGCGGCCTGTTTTGCCGCCTGCAAACCAAGCTGGCCGTTCTGATAAAGCCGATGTTCGGTTTCCACTAAACTATAGGCTAGATTGGTGACCGTTCGCATTTCCCCTTTAACGGTCGCCTTTTTATCTTCCTTATAAACCTGAAACTGCTTGTAGTGGGAGTCCAGAAGGTCGATGGCAAAACGGCACAGGTGGTCAAGATCGTCTTTGCTGGCCTGGGTAATGCCTCGATAGGCCTGCTGATAAGCAACATAGCCGGTGACCACACCGACCACGATGAAGGGCAGCAAAACCAGAGGCAACACCACTATCTGCATTTTCCAGCGTAGTGGTAGACGGGAGAAGTAGCGGGAGAAACGAGGGGTCATAACAGACTAGCTCTTTTTCCGAATCGGCGGTCAGGGTCCCATGTCCTACGGCGCCCACCACCACGAGAGCCGGAGACTGTAAACAAGGCGTTAGGATAACACTAGAAGGCAGGCAGCGACAAGCCCGCAGACAGGTTAACCCTCCCCAGCAGTCAGATAAAAAAAGAGCCCTACCAATCTGGCAGAGCCCTTATCTTTTCAAACGATAGCCAACAACACTAAAAAGCACGCTTTCTGGTCCGTGACTGCTTACCCATAAGCCAGCCGAGAAGCAGGACTCCGGCACCGGCCAGAAACCATTTAACAATTGCCTTACGCAGAATATCGTCGTTGTCCTGACGCAATTGAGCCAGGTCAGCGGCATACTTTTCATTTTCGGCCTTCAGCCGGTCCCGCTCATCAAGGAGCTCGGCGACATTCTTAGCACCATCCTGCAAAACCTGGTGTTGTTTCGCCAGCCTGCCGTGTTGGCCCTTTTCACTATTCAACGCTTGCTGCACGTCGGCCAACTGTTGCTGCAACTCTTTTTTTTCGCCGGTCCATCCCTCGGCCTGCTGGGCCATAGTAGCCAACTGCTGCTGCAACCCAGTAACTTTTTTTTCCAGACGAGCGATGATATAAGTCTTGGGTAGCTGTGCACTAATATACTGCTTCAGTACATATCCCTCGTCACCGTTCTTGGCACGCACCTTCAGATAGCCGTCTTCTTCCTCCAGAAATTCTACCGCTGAACCCGTAGTCAAAGATTTTAATATCTTAAATTCCGTTCCCGGACCACGTCGCAAGGTGACGGCAATTTGATCAGAAACATAGCGCGTTTCAGCTCCGGCAGAAACAACTGCAAAAACCGAAATCACCAGCGCAAAACAGAAGAAGACGATAATCCGCATAAAAAAGACTCCCTTTGACATAATACAACAACGATCCATGGCCACTCACCGTGATGGATGCCAAAACAGGACAGCCTGAACGCTGGCTGTAAGCAGCTCCCTATATAGCCTAAAACACTTTAAATAACCATTGATTTCCCTACCCACAAAAGCGCCGTCATTCCAGCAGCCCCTCAGCCGGCTACCCGTAGCCCGGTGGCCACAGGACTGCGAGGAACCACTTGCCCCGACAAAGGCTGATCATCCCGATAGCCCGTCTGCCCGGCAAACAGTGCCAGGGCCAGCAAAACACCACCCAGCAAAATTAGTAGCGAACGATAAGGGTCACGGATTCCTGTAGATTTGTGCTCGGTCAAAGTCGCCATGCGAATAAAATTCCTTGGTCAAGATTTCTATACATAAAGAATAAGAACAAACCGTCGAAGCTTTGATAGCAAACCTCGGACCAAAAATGCTGCATTCGCAAAACTTATAGGATGGCTAAGCAAAGATTTCGTATGTCGAGGTCCTGACAAAAACGCCGTAACGCCGTAGGTCGGACTTTTTGCGACGCCAGCAAAAAGTTTGAGCGCGGCTATTTCGATGCTTAACCTCTACCCAAAGGGTATAAAATGGGGAGAAACACCCCTTCAGCAGCAGCAACCTGTCGCCAGCAGACGACAAAAAGCCCCGAAAGTTCGCGCCAAGGTTGAATTGTCCAGCCTTGCCTTCTCTAAAACAGCTGACCCTATCGACCACCCGGGTTAACCTTCTGGAATAATTACAAGAAAACCAGAGACGAGACTGTCGCCATAAAGCGACGCGGCCACCCTGAACGTCAGGATTTGAACAGGGATGGGACAATATGATGCCGCCCCAGCAACTTGTAAAACTCGGTGCGGTTACGGCCAGCGATACGGGCGGCATGGGACACATTGCCCTTGGTGATCTGCATCAGGTGCAGCAGATATTGTTGCTCAAATTCCCGGCGAGCCTCGCTAAAGGGCAATATCTGATCCGGGTTCTCCTTGATGGCGCTGCTGACCAGTTCCTCAGGGATAATTGGGCCGGTAGACAACGCCACCGCCTGTTCAACCACATTATACAGTTGACGTACGTTGCCCGGCCAAGCAGCAGACAATAACAACTCCATGGCCTCGGGAGCGAATCCTCTGACCTTTTTGCCCGACCTGTCGACCAACTCCTGTAAAAAGTGCTGAGCCAACAGGGGGATATCCTCTCGGCGGTCAGATAGATTCGGCAGTTCCAGCGATACCACATTGAGTCGATAGTAAAGGTCCTCGCGAAAATTACCCTCAACGATCTCGGTTTCGAGCTGACGATGGGTAGCAGATATAATACGAACGTCGATATCAAACGACTCCACCGAACCGACCGGGCGCATATGCTTTTCTTGCAAAACCCGCAACAACTTGACCTGCAAAGCCAGGGGCATATCACCGATTTCATCGAGAAACAGGGTGCCTCCCTGAGCCGAACGGAACAGAC
>JAIOSZ010000229.1 GCA_021107335.1 Desulfuromonadaceae bacterium
ACATCGCCACGGCAGCAGGATGGAAATAATCATCTGCGGGCCGGCTTAACAGAGGCCCGCCATCGATATCAATAAGGAGATTCGTAATTATGAAAAAGCTGTGGGTGTTTATTGTTACGGTAGTCGTTTTGGCCGCAGTGGTGGTGATTTTCGGTCTGTCCAATCTTGGTCCGCTGATCAAAAAGGCGGTTAACACCCAAGGGCCAAGGATTACCGGTACCGAACTGAGTCTAGGGGACGTCGACGTTTCCCTGCTGTCCGGGCAGGTCACATTGCAGAAGTTTCTGCTCGGCAACCCTCAGGGATTTAATTCACCTCATGCTGTGGCCGTTAAATCGATCTATGTCGATGTCGATGAAAAGTCCCTGACCGGCGAGACGATCATCATCGAGCGCATCGAAGTGGTCGGCCCGGATATTTATTATGAAAAGGGCGCCGGCAGCGATAATTTCAAGGCTCTGCAACGCAATATTAGCCAGAGTGCGGGTGGTGGCAGCTCTACGGCGCCCGCCGACAGTGGCGAAAGCGGCAAGAAATTGCTGATTCGCGAACTGGTGATTCGTGGTGGCATGGTGCATTTGGCTGTGAAGGGGCTCGCCGGGCAGGATATCAGCGCCGTGTTGCCCGATATTCAGCTGAAAAATATCGGTCAGAGGCAGAGCGGTGTTTCGCCGGCCGAGGCGGCTCAAGAAATCTTTGCCGCTCTATACGGCTCGATTTCCTCGCCCGATGTGAGCGAAGTGCTCAGCAAGGGGTTGCAGGATCTGCAGGGCGGTGTAGAGCAGGCGGGACAGCAGGCCGTGGACCAAGCTGCAGACCAAGCTGCTGGTGAGGTTGAAGCGGCTAGGGGAAAACTCAAGGGGCTATTTGATAAATAGGGTAGGCTGCCATAAGAAAAAGGCCGGCCCCACCACTTGGTGGGACCGGCCTTTTTTATGTAGGGGACGGAACCTAATGGTTTAGGGTTCTACCGGCAGGTCGAATTCCATCAGAGGGCCGGAAAATCCCTGTTCCACCGGACCGTAGCAACGGTAGCTGAGACTGTCGAGTTTGAGAATCCCTTTGTTGTGTTGCTTGTCGATGTGTAAGCGCATACGTCCTTCAGCGAGAATAGCGTCCGTTGAAAAATTAAACTGCCGAAAGCGTTCTTGGGGGCTCAGGGTCAGCCGGGCAAAGGGTTCTTCGCCCTTCACGAATTCTATGCTGACGGTCTCGCTACCCTCGGGTACCAACCAGCGCATTTCGATACAAGCGAAACGCTTAACGCCGCGAGTCTCGGCCTGAACACTGCCCGCAGACAGGGTCGCTAATAGTAAAACAACGGCAAAGATTTGCCAGCCTTTCATTTTTCCTCCTGAATAGAAATATACATAAATTCGAACAGTCGTTTCTTACTTCAGCGCCGCAATGGGATTGTGTCCATGAACTCGGTCTTTGACCACTAGGGTAGTCACCGGTGCCTTGGAGTGTTTGGAAAACAGCAGGTCATGTCCAAGGCACAGGCCCATGGCGATGTTGAGTTCGGTGTCCCTTTCGGCCAGCAGGGTGGCCTGACCGATTGGATTGCAGGAGGTGCCGCGATCGCCTGGTACCAGAGCCTCCGCTGGGATGCGGCAGATTTTGCAATCGACCCGTGTTACTTCAAGGGTCTGTCCCAGGCGCTGTTCCAAGCAGGCCGCTTCTTGTGCCACGGCAACGCAATGGGCTATGCCGATTCTCTTCCAACCAGCTGTTTCGGCAAAACGCACAATCTTTTCAACCCGGTTAATACCCCGGGCCTTGGCGGCCGACGTTAGTTTCATCAGCTGCCGATCCTGTTCATCGTACAGGGCGAGGCAGTCCTCTTCTATTACTTCCCGGTCGGTTATGGCTAGAGCGCTGTGGTTCACATGTCCCTCGTATGAGCACGTTGTGGTTGCAATACAATTGATCGCGATCTTTAGCAGTCCGCAGCTTGGTCATTCCTGTGATAAATGTCAAGAGGGCGTGTTGAGACAGGAGGCGTTTAGGACCTCTTAGGACCGCCAGCTTTCCAGGTTAGTTCCGGGAGATCGCTATCGCCCTCAACGATATTGGATCAGCCATTCGTTGGCGGGCAGTTTCAGAGTGATTTGGCGGTAATCGCTGCCGAGCTCTCCTTCAGCCTCAGCCTCCTGGCCGCGACAGACGATGCGGTAGGCGGCGACCTGATCGAGACCGGTAGCTTTTAGAAAGGTTGTGGTACGAATCATCAACGAAACTACGCCCGTCAGTTGTCCCTCTTTGATGATGGGATAACGCATGGCGATAAGTCTTGGTTGTATCAGGCTTCCGTGTCCCGGTTCGCTTAACTGAGGGCTTGGAGAATTACGCATTAACTCCCAGAAATAGTCGAGCTCCTTGACCTTTTTCAAGTCGTAACCAACGGCAAGAAAGTTGCGGCGGCGATAGACTTTGCGGATGACAAAATCGCTGTCGAGGAGGGTGCTGCCGAAAAAACCTTCGATGTCAGCAAGGAAGGGTTTCATTATCTTGCGAAAATTGTCGCCTGTCGGTTGCTGTTCGGCCGCCGATTTCAATCCGGCAAAAAGAGGGTCAAAATAGTTTTGGACACTTTGGCTCAACTCCGCTTCAGTCGGTGCGGCCAGTGCGGCGCTGTGGTTGAACAGGGCGGCGCCGAGCAATAACATCATAAATAAAGCAAATTTTTTCATCGGCAAGGCTCCTGTCTTATTGGTTAATTGTGCAGCAGAAAGATAGATATATAGCCACTGTGGCGCGAGACCCGTTGCACCGAAGCGAAGCCAGCGCCGTCGATGGCCTCACGCAGGCGACCACGGATGTTTTCGCGGATCTCTTCTTGGCGAAACAGCAAGTAGCCTGACCAGGCGCAGAGGGCGCCGAAGGCATTGCTTGGCGTGTCGACATCGACGATGACGATGCGGCCCCCTGGTTTGACTGTGCGGCGCAGTTCAGCCAAAGCCCGTTGCTTGAGGGCAAACTCGATGTGATGAAAGAAGAAGGTCGACACGGCGCAATCGAAGCTGCTCTCGGCGTAGGGCAGCTGTTCGGCCAGGGCGGCATCGAATTGCAGGTTGGCCAGGGCGGAACCTTTGCGCCGGGCCACGTCGATCATGGCGGCGGCGGCGTCGACCCCCACCACCTTGGATCGCTGGGGGGCGAGGTCCCGAGCGATCTCCCGACTCAGGGTGCCGGTGCCGCAGCCAACGTCCAGTACTTGCTCGTTGCCCTGTAGCTTTAACAGAGCCCGAGCCCTGCGCCGGTAACCCCGCTCGAGACCGAAGGTCATCAATGGCGCCAGCAGATCATAAACCGGCGCTGCGTGATCGAGGGTGCGGCCGCTGGTCTGGTTGGCCGGATTGGAGCTTCGTTCTTGTGATTCAACAGGCATGGCGCAAATCTTCCAGGTCGAGGATGGTGAGCATCGAACAAGCCATTCGGTCGGTGGACAACAGCGGAATACCGAGGCCTAGCTGTTTGAGGGCGGTCAGGCTTTCTTTAAGGTATTGCATTGCCAGGCGCACCGTTGGCAGGCTGGCCTGAGGCACCTCCTGATAGAGGCGTGCTTCGGTGGACGGCGGGCGTTGCTGCCAGGTCTGTAATATAGGGTGTTGTTCCTGTTCCAGAATCGACAGCACGTAGTTGTGGCGTCCTTCGATAAAATCCCTGGCCAAGTCCCGTAAATCGTCCAGAAGTTGGCAACCGAGGCCGAACTTGAGCAGGGCCTCTTTCAGCTCGGCCAGACGCCGCTGATCGATCTGCGGTTCAATAAGCTCGGGGCCGAGAAATGGAACGTGGAATAGGATTCCGGTTTTGAGCACATGGATGGTCGATAGTACATCGGCCGGAGCGGGACGTTTGCTGATCCCACCTTCTTCGCTGGCTTCAAGGGCAGCACTCGGCAACAGCACCTGCAGCGAGCTGTCGGCCAGTTGGCGGGCCTGATCGGCGTTGATGACCCCATCGGCTGCCGCTTCATCGAGCAGTTTTTTTAATACCCGATCGGCGGCCATGATGGCCACCACTTGGCGCATGATCGGCGACTGCCCCGGCATGGTCAGAGGCACGACTTCCTTGTCCTCGTCGTCGAGCAGGTTGTCGGCGCTGGTCACCCAGATGCGAAACAGGTGGTTAAGTTTGCCGTACAGCATGCGGCGTTTCTGAGACAGGTCGAGTAGATGATAACTGCTATGAAACAGGGTCGAGAAGATGTTCTTGCGCAGGGTGTAAAAACTGTTGGGAATGACCCCCATGGACACGCGGTAACGCGCGGGGGCGTGGCTCGGAGTCTGGATGGTTTCGTCGAGCAGGCGGTAGACTTCGCGAATACAATCCATCTGTTCCGCATAAGAACTTTTCAGGATTTTTCCGGTCCGCCACAGGCCGAGCCAACTCGCCACAGCCTTGGGCCGCGTTGTGGTGTTAAGCATGAATAAGGCCTCCTTGGGTCGGTCGACCTGTCGTGGCCGGGAGGGACCGGCTGGTACAGAATTTCGAGAAACTGTTGATTGTCATTTTATATGTTATGAACTATCGAAATAACATACCAAATTGGTCGAGTACTTGGCAAGCTTAAATGGATACCAATTCAGTAATGGTTTGTCTTGGTCTTGATAACTCGTCATCTTCATAGTACGGTGTCGTGCCCTGTCGGGCATTTCCGAATTAATCCTGAGCACTTAAATTGAGATGGGACCATGTTTCGTAAGCAAGACGCTTTTTTGTTGCTGACCAGTTATGTCACCATGGCCCTTGGCATCTTTCTGCCCGAACTGGCCGCGCCGCTGCGAGCAGTGCCCATGGGCTGCGTGATGTTTCTGCTATTGCTGTCCTTTTTGGCCGTCGATCTGGCGCAGGTTCTGCGTTGTGCCCTGGCGGCCCCCCTTGATACGATGCGATTGCTGGCCGTTAAATGCCTGCTGCTGCCGGTAGCAGCTTTTGCTCTCTATCATACGTTCTGGCCAGAATATCAGTTGGCGGCCCTGCTGGTCGCCGGTGCTTCGACGGCTGTGCTGGCGCCCTTTTTTGCTCGTTTGTTTCGGGCTGATGTGGGCCTGACGGCGGCGGGCGTGATCCTCTCCTCGCTGTTGCTGCCCTTTACCCTGCCGCCCCTGGTGGCGGGCCTGGCTGGAGAGAAGCTGCAGGTGGGCGTCGCGGCCATGGCGCAGATGTTGGCATTGATGATTTTTCTTCCGGCTCTAGCCGGACGTCTTTGCGTACGCTGGCTGCCGCGGCCTGCTGACTGGTTGCTGCAGCGCAGCTATCCCCTTTCTTTGCTGGCTGTGGCGTTGACCAACCTCGGGGTCTTTTCCCGCTACTCCCATTACTTTTTACAGAATCCAGTCTTGGCCCTGCAAGCTATGGCAGCCGGTACTTTGCTGGTTGTGCTGGTGATGTTGCTTGGCCCCTTGTTGTTTCGCGGTACCACCCCAGAATTTCGTGCTACGGCCCTGGTCTGTACCCTGTTTCCCAACTACATTCTAATATTGGCCTTCAGTGGGCAATTCTTCGGCCCGGCGGAAGCGACCTTTGCCGCCACTTACAGCGTGCCGTTTTTTTTGCAGGTGCTGGTGCTGCGTAAGCTGATCGGAGTTTCTGGCGCGGCCCCCGTCAAAACACAAGCTGAATAAACGCCTACAATCGCAGGAAACCCCGCCTGCCGCCAATAGATATGGTTCTTGAGCAATGATTTACTGGGGGGGGGGATTAGCGAGGCAGAAAGATTTCAATCGTAGTGCCTTTGCCCGCACTGCTTTGCAGGGCGATGTGGCCGTGGTGACGCTTGACGATACTGAACACCACCGACATGCCGAGACCGGTCCCTTTGTCGCTGCTCTTGGTGGTGAAGAAGGGATCAAAGATACGCTCCTGGGTGAGGTCGTCCATGCCGTGGCCCGTGTCGTGGACAGTAAGCAGCACATAAGAACCTGGAATTATTCCTTGGTCGTACAGGGGGGTATGCTCTTCAATCTGGAGGTTGCTGGTGCCGATGCTTAGGCGGCCGCCTTCCGGCATGGCATCGCGAGCGTTGATGGCCAAATTGAGGATCACCTGTTCTAATTCAGAGCTTTCACCGTGAATATTATCCAGATGTTCATCAAGTTGCAGATCGACCTCGATGTGACTTCCCAGCATGGGGATTAACAACTCTTTCAGATCGCGCAACAGGTTGTTTAGATTTAATCGCTCGCGCCGTTCAGGGCGTTTGTCGCCAATCATCATCAACCGTTCCACCAGTTTGCGGGCTCGCTGCTCGGCGTCGATGATGGCTGCAGCCGCCTCCCTCAGTTGGGGTTCGGTAAGGGCCTTTTCAAGGATCTGGCCGAAGCCGCCGACTACGGTCAGCAGGTTGTTGAAGTCGTGAGCCAAACCGGCCGCCATGCAGGACACCGTCTCCATCTTCTGGCAGAGAATTAGATTTTTTTCCAATTTTTTGCGGTCGGAAATATTGCAGATATGCAGAGCAACGTAGTCGACTTCTTCGCCAGTGTGATTAAAAATTGGAAAAGCGCGGCACTCCAGGGTGCCGATATGAGTGTTGCTGAATTCGCGAGTGGTCGGCCGACCGCTGCGAAAGACCTCGGTAGCCGGACAGGTGGTAAAGGGGATTACATCATCCGGATGGAAGGTGGCGGCACAGGGGGGCTGTCCGCTCCGTTTATCCAGAGGAACATCTTCGAAATCGCCTCGCCAGTTGGATAGGATGACGCGGTGCTGCTTGTCGACAACCACTAGGCAATCAGGTAAATGGCTGAACAGCCGGTAATAGAGATCTTTAGCGTCAATGTTGGGTGGTGGTTCCGGCATGAGAAGTCCCTTCCCTTTAGGGCCGCTTAACGGCCCAGTCTATCATTGTAGTCTTTTGTAAAGTATAGCCTACTAGTAGAACATGAACAGAAGGTAGGGTTTGGGTGGCTTAAGCAAAAGGCTGGCGCAGTTTCTAGTGCTTGTATTCGGCGGAGTTAGGCTGGATCTTAGTCAGTGGGTTGCCAATGGATGAGTTGTTGTTGGAAATCGATGCGGTAGTGGTGCTGTCTGAGGAAATCCATGCCGAGCAGGCCATCAAAGGGGGCGTCTGAATCGTTGAGATCGATCAGGTAGACTGCGGGAGTTTTCCAGGTATAGGGGCCGACTTGAAGGGCCGCAAGACGGACCCTTTCGGTAGCGATAAGCTGGCCCCCGGCAAGCCGGGACCACCCCTTCCCTAGAAATTTGGTTCGCAGCGAAACCACGGTACGGCGATAGAATACGGTTTGCGAAGCGCCGGTGTCGAGTAGCAATTGAGCCCTGACCTGTCGATTGCCGTCGCTGAGTTCCACCGGTACTAGCACCTGATTGCCGTATACCTTTACCGGGGTGGAGAGCGACTTACGTTGGGCGTTCTCGGAATCCAGAACTCTTTGCTGGAGACCCCGGCGCTCCGTGGGGGAGAGGTATGCGTCATCAACGAATATGCGGGTGCCCTGTTCATCGACGTAGCTGTGAATCTCGCTGTGGCTGGCCTGGGGCTGCATCAGCAAGCCTAGTAACAGCAGGGGCAGTGGGCAAAGATTTACCGCCCAGGGCTGAATCCTTGGCTTTGTTACGGAATGGTTGGGTGGTTTGGCTCGCATCATTACGGTGGTGCCTTTTTTGCATTAAAATCAAAGCAAGTCTATCCAGTCAAAATATCGACAGGTGCCGGTTGGGCAGGTTCCTGGCGCTCAGGTTTTCTTTCAGTATATAAGCCCACGCCGGTCCGGCAAGGCCGGATGGCAGGAACGGTATCTCGGATGCGCCCAACCGAATCGATCGGTCGGGGTTGATTAACAATATTAAAACTGTGTGTCCTTATCGGATAGCAGCTCAAGGGAGCCGCATGAAAAAAATTCTCGTCGTTGAAGATTCCAGTTTTTTTGGCCGCATGCTCAAGAACAAGCTGACCGCTGGAACTGGCGCCACGGTTTGTTGGGTAACGACCATGGCCGAGGCGCTCATGCTGGTTCGGGACGATGCCAGTGAGTATGTCGCTGCCATCGTTAATTTCAACCTGCCTGATGCTCCACGGGGCGAAATTGTCAGCGAGTTGGTCTCATGTAATATCCCGGTAATCGTTTTTACCAGCGTGGTCAACAAGGTGGTGCGTGAGCAGATCTGGGCGGAAAAGGTTGTTGACTACGTCCTTAAAGAAGGGGTACAGAGCCTCGATTATCTGGTGGCTCTGTTACGGCGGCTGGAGCGTAATCCGCAGACCGAGGTACTGGTGGTCGATGATTCTGCCTTGCCCCGGGAAGCCATCGCGGCTTTATTGCGGGTTCACCGGTATAAGGTTTTTGAAGCGGCAGACGGTCGCCAGGCTCTGCAAATCATGGCCGAGCATCCGCAGATTAAGCTGGTTATTACCGACTTTCATATGCCGAACATGGATGGCTTTGAACTGACCCAGGCTTTGCGCAAGCAATGGTCCAAGGACGACATGGCGATCATTGGCATTTCGGCACGGGGCGATAATGTCATGGCGGCGCGTTTTCTTAAATGCGGCGCCAACGATTTCATGGTCAAGCAGGCCTTTCTGACCGAGGAATTCTACTGCCGGGTCAGCCAGAACATTGAAAATCTAGAAAATATTGCGGCCATTCGCGAGGCAGCGGTTACCGACTTCTTGACCGGTTTGCCTAATCGACGCCATCTCTTTGAGGAAGGGCTTCGGGTTTGGCAGCAGGCCGCCGATACCGATTCAGAGCTGTGCTGTGCCATCTTCGATATCGACCATTTCAAACAGATTAACGATAAATTCGGTCATGAGATTGGGGATTTAGCCATTCAACATGTGGCCCGAATGTTACAGGACTCCATGCCTGCCGAGGCCGTCCTCGCTCGAATGGGGGGCGAGGAGTTTTGTGCTTTATTGCCTCAAGGGAGAGAAAAGGCTGCCCGGTGTTGCGAAGCGTTTCGACGAACTCTTGAGTTAGCTTCTACCGACATCCCCGGCAGTGACTCTGCGATTCGTCTGACCGTCAGTATAGGTCTTGCCGCCGAGACAGATACCAGCCTTGAAGCGATGATCAATTGTGCTGATGCCTTGCTTTACCAGGCCAAGGACAGTGGCCGCAACCGGTTGGTTTGCTAACAGGATTAATTAATACTTGTTTCGCTCTGCTGGGTTTTTTGCTCCGACTTTGTTTTCTCTCGGCAGTCAGAGCATTGAATGGTTACACCAGAATAGAAAAGGCCCGGCGAAATGCCGGGCCTTTTTTGTCAATAGTCGCGGTCGATCAGGCGTTTAAAGTCAGAATTTGTAAGTGATCCCCAGGGCGATAAGCGGATAGTATTGGTAGTTCTCCAACTCGTCCTCCAACTCCCGTTTCTCCTGCGCTAAATTTGTCTGGAAGGTAGGGTCCGAGGCAATCGGGCCGGTCACTGAGAGATCAATAATGGCCTTACCCTGAAAAACTACGCCAAAATCGCAAGTGAAGGACCAGCGTTTGTCTTTGCCGAGAGCATTTCCCCAGCCGATTCCCACATAAGGCGCGACCTCGTTGAAGTCGACCTTACCGTTTAGGGTACCCAGCTGGGCCGCGGTATAGGTTGTGCCATCAAGGGTATAGCTGCCCTGGGAAGAGGCTTCAAGGTCGGATTCGTTCTTGTTGATCAAGGCCCCGGCACTGAAGCGAAACCCGGACTTTTTAAAGGGGTACCAGTCTAACATGATCGGAAATGAAAGCAGGTCAGCGTCCACATCGTAATCTATGTCGCTGGTATTGATATCGAAATCGACGCTTAATGCGTTGGCTCCAGCCCGCAGATTGAGCGCCGGCAGTATGCCGACGATGCCCTCGGCACCGGCACCCAGGGTGCTGGCTTTGATTCCAAGAGCAAAGTCACCGGTGTCGGCTACTGCTGAGGTAACGGGGAGGCAACCAAGCAGTAATGAGCAGAGCAAGCATTTAATGATTTGAAGCTTCATTGGGTCGTTCCTTTCTTGTACTGACAGGGGGGCAACGGACTGTGTCGAAAAATATACGTGCGAATGTCTGTGCACCACATATGAGCAATAGCTGCGCCAGTTTCGTTGGAATCAGTCATTTTTTAGCGGTGGATTTGGTTATGTCTGTAATTTCAGCTCGTTGTCTGTGATGAGGTGAAAATAGTTAAGGGGTAGAGCTTTCTATGGCAAGAGCGAGATCTTTGATGTGGCGATATGACGCTGGGTGCAGGCGATTTTTTGCACTTATGATATGGCTCCTGAAAACTAAAATATGGAAATGGGTTCAGAGTGTAAAATTCTGTTCCGCTATAGGGTCCTTGGGAAGGGCGGGCAGCTTTCCTTTAGGGGAGTAATTGCTGTTCAGAAGCAAAGACCTTTGGATTTTGTTGCTGAAGCAGAAACTGCTCACAGGCATCAACCGGTAGTGGTCTGCTGAAATAGAACCCTTGTCCGTAAACACAGCCGTGTTCCTTCAAAAAGGCAAATTGCGCCATCACATTTTGGGCCGATTTGAAACGGTCACCGGCACTCTCGAGTTGCGGGATGTTGCTTCCCATTGACCTTTTGTCTTGTTTTGCGCTATGATTCACCATTCATCGGGCCTTTTGGCCCGGTTTTTTTATCTGCAGAAGATTCCTGAAAAAGGGTAGTGAAGTGAGCAAGAATCATCGTAAAGAAGTCGACCGCCGCCGCACATTTGGTATTATCAGCCATCCCGATGCCGGTAAAACCACCCTGACCGAAAAATTATTGTTGTTCGGTGGGGCAATTCAGATGGCCGGGGCGGTCAAGGCCCGCAAGGCGGCTCGCCATGCCACCAGTGACTGGATGGCTATGGAGCAGGAGCGTGGTATTTCGGTCACTTCTTCGGTGATGAAATTTAACTATCGGGATTGTGAGGTCAACCTGCTCGATACCCCGGGTCATCAGGACTTTTCTGAAGATACCTACCGGGTTTTGACTGCCGTCGACAGCGCGCTGATGGTTATCGACAACGCGAAAGGGGTCGAAACCCAGACCCGTAAGTTGATGGAAGTCTGTCGCATGCGCAACACGCCGATTATGACCTTTATCAACAAGCTCGATCGCGAGGGCTTGGAGCCCCTCGATATCCTGGCCGATATCGAAGAGTCCCTGCAGGTCGAATGCGCGCCTCTGTCTTGGCCCATCGGCATGGGTAAACGTTTTAAGGGCACCTATAACCTCTACCGCAAACGCCTGAGCCTGTTCACGCCGGGGCAGGAGACCCGCACCCAGGATGCTGTGGTGATCGATGATCTATCTGACCCACGCCTCGATGAACTGCTCGGTAGTCAGGCCGACGAACTGCGCGAGGATATCGAACTGCTGGAAGGGGCGGCCAATCCCTTCGATCTTGAGCAATATCTGAAAGGCAACCAGACCCCAGTGTTTTTCGGCAGCGCCATCAATAACTTTGGTGTTGAGGAAATGCTCGAGGCTTTTGTCGAGCAGGCGCCGGCTCCCCGCCCTGCCCAGACCCTGACTCGCGAGGTCTCTCCTTACGAGGAGCCCTTCTCCGGCTTTGTCTTCAAGATTCAGGCGAATATGGACCCCGCCCATCGTGACCGTATCGCCTTTTTTAGGGTTTGCTCGGGCACTTTCAAGCGCGGCATGAAGGTCAAGCATCATCGCATTGGCAAGGATGTGATCTTGGCCAACGCCACTATCTTTATGGCTCAGGACCGTGCCCATGTTGAGGAAGCCTTCCCCGGTGATATCATCGGCATCCATAATCACGGCACGATTAAGATCGGCGACACCTTCAGCGACAAAGAACCCTTGAAATTCATCGGCATCCCCAGCTTTGCTCCCGAGCACTTCCGCCGGGTACGGCTGAAGAATCCTTTGAAGACCAAGCAACTTGAAAAGGGCTTGAAGCAATTGGCCGAGGAAGGGGCAGTGCAGCTGTTTCGGCCGCTGATCAATAGTGACTACATTCTTGGTGCCGTCGGGGTGCTGCAGTTTGATGTGATCATGTCCCGGCTGCAGAATGAGTACGGCGTCGATGCTCTGTATGAGGGAATTACCTACGCCACCGCCCGTTGGGTGGATTGCGAAGATGACCAAAAAATGGAAGAATTCGAGAAGAAAAACCAGGCTAACCTGGCTAAGGATTCCGAGGGCGGTTTGGCCTTCCTGGCCTCCAGTGAATGGCGGCTGGGGCACACCATAGAACAGTGGCCTGAGGTTGTGTTCCACAAGACGCGGGAGCATAATTAGTTTTCATCCGGAAACGGCCCTTTTCCCATATGAAAACGGAGATCTGCTGTTGTGCTATGACGAGAACAGAATAAAAAAGGACGGCTATAAGCCGTCCTTTTTTTGTTTCTCTATTGGCGTAGATGCACCTATTTCCCAGTTTCCTTGCAGTCAAGATCCCGTACCTTGAGGACAAAATCGCTCATGGCGCCGGACATTTTCCCGATGAGCTGAGTCCATTGCTGTAGAAACTCTTCGCCTCCCGGAGTCAGGCGGTAGAGACGTTTGGCGGGTCCGTGACCGGAGACATCCCAGTCAGAGGTCACGTGGCCGTCGATTTCAAGTTGGCGCAGGGTTCGGTAAAGAGCG
>JAIOSZ010000100.1 GCA_021107335.1 Desulfuromonadaceae bacterium
AACGGCCAGGCACAAAATAATTACCGCAAATGTTGGTACCAGTAACTTCGCGCGCAGCTTGAGCTTCATGATCATCCCTTTCTGAAAGTTGGCCCTCGAGTTATTACAGAGCCATTAAAAGATGGATTTGATCCTCTTAGGTTTGAAAATAAGAAAGCCCTTCGCCTGACCAAAGGTCAGTAGGCGAAGGGCTTTTTACGATATATAAAAAAATTCGTTATGATTAATGTTGGTTTTATGTATCATTATATCTACAACCCGGCGATCCTCCTGAGGACCCGTGGCTTTGCGTCACCGGGTTTCCCCAGGTTTGCCCAGTTAAAATTTCAAATAAGCGAAAACCAATTGCATTAATGTATATCAAGCCAAAACGGAATAGCTAATTTTTTAATGTTTTTTCTACAATAAATCTTCTTTATTTCTCCCACACTACAAAATATTTTCAATCTTATATTCAGGTTATCATTCCATGCCGTTTCCGATCCCCACCATATCCAAAGAGGCCCTCCGAAACCACATCAACGCCCTGCAGGGCGTTCGCCACCCTTTGGTTGCTCCCGAGGCACTTGAAAGAGCTGCCCTCTATATAGAGACCAATCTGCAGGATTACGGCTATGAGGTGGGACATCACTGCTTTTTCGATAACGGCAAAGAATATCGCAACCTGAACGCACCCCAGCCTGGCACAGTCGCGAGACAACCCAAGCTTCTGATCGTGGCCCATTACGATACGGTCTCTAACTCGCCTGGAGCCGATGACAACGCCAGCGGTGTAGCTGTGTTACTGGAATTGGCCAGGGTGTTTGCCGAGGCTAGCCTTCACATGACAGTAGAATTTATCGCAGTCAATCTGGAAGAGAACGAACGAGAAACGGAACCAAAGGGACGCGGCTTGCGCGGAAGTCGAGCTCTAGCGCAACATGCCAGAGAACAGGAATGGAATCTGGCCGGTGTCGTGGTACTGGAATCGGTGGCTTATGCTGGACCAAACATGGTGCAGACCGTCCCTGTGGGACTACCCATTGAGGTGCCCACTGTCGGCGACTTCATCGCCGTGATCGGCAATCAGGCCTCGATAGCATTGGTGCAAGCATTTCTCCACGCAGCCGAACAGTACCAGCCCGAGTTACCCAAGGTGCCCCTCGTCGTGCCGGGCAATGGCGAACTCTTCCCTGACACCCGTCGCTCCGACCATGCCCCCTTCTGGGACCAGGGCTACCCGGCCATCATGCTTACCGATACCACCAACTTCCGCAGCCCCCATTACCACCAGCCGAGCGATACTCTGGAAACCCTCAATCTGGATTTTGCTGCCGCGGTCGGTAATGCCGTGGCCCAGCTCATCCTTAACCTGGCCAGTTGATTTCCGCCTTGCTAAATCCTACATAAATGTCCTTCGGGGAGCTTAGCAGCGGCTTGGCAAACATCAAAAAACGATATTTTTTATGCAAAGATCAGGTCATGGGGCACCGCTCCTTACGCATACCCCGCAGCAGCACTAAAGCCAATCCAGCCAGCACCCCATTGACCAGAGCGCTTAACCAGAAACAATTGCTATAGCCGATGGCTTCGATAGCCATGCCCATCAACATGGCATTGGCCAACATCCCCAGAAAGATGCAGGCATTGAAGCCGCCCATGGCCGCTCCCCGCAAATGCCTGGGCACCACCTCGCCAATAGTGGCCCCCAAGGAAGGGAAGGCTACGCCAAGACTCAGGCCGAGGGCTGCCGCACCGATATTAGCCAACACTAGCGTGTTCGCCATGCCCAGAATGGCCATTGCCAGTGAACAGCCCGCCAGACCAAACAAAACAAGTGAGCGGCGGTCACCAACATGATCACTGAAATAGCCAGACGGCAGCCGAACTAGACCGTTGCCGGCCCCATGAAACAGGAAAACAATCCCGACGTGACTGGTGTTGAATCCGTCTGCGTAGGCATAGAGAGGATAAAACGTCAGAAACATCCCCATGCTGAAACAGGCCCCAAAGGTGGCCAGCCAGCACCCCAACAGGGGGCGATTCCGCAATAAAGCTTTCATAGCCGAACCGGCGGCACGATGGTGGTCCTGGCTGTGTCTTGCCGCCGTGGTGGAGGGTAAAGAAAACTTTGCAATTCCGGTCACCAGTGCAGTCAGCAGCGCCGACAGAAGCAGTACCCGAGAGAGTGCCATCTCTCCGGCCAGGATACCGCCGATGGCAGGTCCGAAACTCATACCGGCGTACAGCGTCAGGGTATACCAACCGTAAGCCCGCCCGAGCCGGGCGGGCGCCGCCAGATCGGTGATCAGCGACATCATCGCGGAACCGAAAGCGGCCATGCCGATTCCGACCAGAACGTAACCGGATGCCAGCTGCAAAAAGGTGGAGCTGAATGCTAGCACTAAGCTACCGGCCGATAGAGACAGCAAGCCCCCCATGGCCACTTGTTTCTTGCCCACCAGATCGCTGAGCCGACCCAGTGGAAATGCCAACAACCCAGCGGTCAGGAAAAAAACCGCGTTGATGCGGCCGATACCGACGGTGCTAATACCCAGGTCGATAGCGAGTTTCGGCACCACTGGCATGCGGATATACGAAGAAACATAGCACAGCAGAGAGATGACGCAACAAACCAACAGGGGCGATTTCAAAACGGATCCAGCCGTAGTCGATGGCACGGAATTACTTGAGGACACAGGAGATTCCCTGGCCGGCAAATATGGGTCCGAAGCAGGCGTTTTCAGACTGACAGCCGCTGGGCTCCTGATCATCCGCAGCCCAGCGCTTAATCAGATGCGATTCCCTGATCAGCGGCCGACACAGAGCAATGTAATCGGCCGCCCCCTCTGTCAACAGTTCTTCCGCGACTTCCAGGGAACGTATTCCACCCACCAGTATGACCGGCACCCGCACAAACGCTTTACAGAGTCGGGCTGCTTTGCGGTAATAAGTTTTGTGAGTCAGAGCTTCCGGGGCAAAACGTACTGCGTGAAATTGACTCGGGCCCCAAATGGTGCCGCCGCTGATTTCGATGGCATCAATCCCAGCGGTTTCAAGCAATTCCGCTACCTGCAGCATGTCCTCGACCGTCAGCCCTCCCTCGATAAAATCATCGGAGTTGAGTTTGATCAAAACAGCGTAATCTTCGCCTACTGCCTGGCGAACGGCTGCCAGCACCTCAAGCACCATTCGAGCACGATTTTCCAGACTACCGCCATACTCATCCTCGCGGTGATTGTAATGGGGCGAGAGAAACTGGCTGAGCAGGTAGCCGTGAGCCGCATGAATCTGCACCGCATCGAAACCGGCCTGTTTAGCCAAGGCAGCACCATCGGCAAATGCGATCACGACCCGCTGAATGTCCTCTTTGGTCATCGCCTGGCATTCCTTCCCTT
>JAIOSZ010000305.1 GCA_021107335.1 Desulfuromonadaceae bacterium
TGGCGGTGCCGGTCACCGCCAAGCGAGCTTGTTCCACGGTGCGTAGAATCTGGCGGGCATAGCCCAGCAGGTTTTGGCCGGCACTGGTTAGTACCATGCCTCGCCCGGTGCGGATAAATAGGCTGGTGCCGAGATTCTCCTCCAAGCGGCGAATGCGGGTGGTGACGTTGGATTGCACATAGTGCAGGCGTTCGGCGGCACGGGAGATGCTGCCCTCTTCGGCGACAGCGAGAAATATGCGCAGGGCTCCGAGATCCATGGTCTCTCCTGATCAACATGTATCGTTAATAGTGATAGCTGTGATCAATTTAAATCATTTGACATGAACCAACCATCTTTTTATTGTAGTGGAACGCACCGTGTTTCGTATCAGGCCAAAGGGTTTGCGACTGGCCGCAATTGTAAGGGAGAATACAGCCCATGAGTAAGGCACCCAATACCCATGTTCGCATGTTTGGTTCGCTACATACCATTCGCCGCAATCGAGGGCTGCCCTCCTATGAAGACATGTACATTCCCCCCGAGGGTATCTCCGGATTCGATCTTGCCGAGAAGCTGGATCTACCTTTAGAAAAGATCGAGGGGGTGTTCATCAATCACAAAGCCACGTCTCTGGATGCCATCATTCGGCCGGGGGACACGACCGCCATTATCTCCTCCGGCGTGCCGGGTCCCCACCGCTATTCCCTCGGTATCCATTCCGCCGGAAAGCATTTGCGTAAGTAGCAGCGTGATTGGATAACTTAGTTCCGAAAAAAGTAACGGGCCTGCAGCAATGCAGACCCGTTTTTTTATTGGCTATTGATAATCGGAAAGTGCCATCCGACTCAACGGATGCTCCCGGGCTAGGGTTCCTTACTCAAGGCCCTTTGCAGGGGACAGTTTTCGGTAATATCCCGCCCCTGACGATAGGCTTGTAATAGCTCCACGGATTTGGCGGCGAGTTGCCTGCGGACCTCTCTTCTTTGGCCCTTGATCCGTGCGATGCTCATGGAATCGTAGGCCGTGGTCTGGTGGCGCATCCAGGCGATCACCGCGGCCTCGGCCCGTTTGGCCAAGGGGATGCGTTCGGTCCGTGCCACCGTGCCGCTACCGACCGGGGTTGCGTGAGCGGTAATTTTTTCACTCAACCGCTGCGCTTCGGCCTCATATCTTGAATGAAAATCGAGAAACCAGACAACTTCCGTAAAAAAATCCCCCACATAGGCCTGTTGTTTAGCCTCCCGTCGGGCCAGGTCCCGTTGCCGAGTTCTGGCGTATTCGGGAGTGGATCGCTTGGCCTCAACCTCCAACCGTGAAGCCAGGATATGGGTCGCTTCGGCCCAGATCCCCAGGGAGATCTCCCGTTTTCCTTTGCGTACCTTCACCACCCAAGTCGTTCCCTTGGCTTTTACACTGCGGGTGATTGCTGCGTCGCCGGCTGGAAGAAAAACCCAATCGGCAGGAACTGTGAGCTGTTCGCCCGATTCGCCTAGAACTGTTCCCTTGGTTCGGCCGGGCTGAACCAGTCGATGTAGATGTGCCATGATGGTGTTAAAAAAGGGGCGGAGCCCCTGATCCCTTCGTTGGAGTTATCTGGAGTTGTGCTTTTGCCTAAATCGATCAGCCCCCGGCCTGTTTAACTTTGTAGCCAAGCCCGGTCAATTCTTTTTCCAGCATATCCCGGTGGTCCCCCTGAATTTCAATGAGGCCATTCTTTACGCTGCCGCCGCTGCCACATTTTTGTTTCAGGGCCTTGGCCAGCTTTTTCAATCCCTCTTCCTTCAGCGGTAGGCCGCCGATTAAGGTGACGCCTTTTCCCTTACGGCCCTTGGTTTCCCGCATCAGCCGGACGATGCCATCGCTTTTAGGCAGCGATGATTTTTGCTGGCAAATGCATTTTCCGACAGGGTGGTTACATCCAGGACACATTTGGCCAAACTCGGACGAGTAAACCAGACCTGTACCTTTATGCTGAGACTTTTTTGCCATAGTATTTACCAGCTCCTTCGCTTAACTCGTTTCTGGATAAAGCGGATTATCATAACCTGCAGAGAGGGAGTTCTACAAATCCATAGAGAAAGATTTATGCTTCTTTCCTGCGCCCGATTTTGCGCAGTCGAATGCCGAGCAGTACCGCAGCAATGCTGAGGCCGACGGTCAGACTGAGCCAGAAACCTTTAGCCCCCATTGGGGGGCCCCAAAGATCGGTAAGGGCCAGACTGTAGCCCAGGGGCAGACTGATCACCCAGTAGGAGATGATGATCAGTAGCAACGGCACACGGGTGTCTTTGTAACCGCGCAGCGCCGCGCTGGCACCTACCTGAAAGGCGTCGGAAACCTGGTAGAGAGCGTTGAGGTAAAGGAGACCGACCGCAATGGCTATAACCTGAGGATCGCAGGTGTAGATCGCGGCAATATTTTCAGCAAAGATCAGGGTTAGCGTTGCCGTCACTAAGGCTAGGGAAGAATTAAGCATCAGCCCGGTCTTGCTAACCAAGCGAGCCTGGTCCAAGCGCTGTTGGCCGATGGCGTGACCCACCCGGATCGTAATGGCACTGGAGATACTTAGAGGGATCATGAAAATCATAGCGGAATAGTTCAGGGTGATCTGGTGCGAGGCCACGGTTAACGCCCCCAGGGGCGACAGAAACAGGGCAATCAAGGCAAAAATGCTCGCTTCAACCAACAGTGAAAGGCCGATCGGCAGCCCCAGGCGAAGAAGCTGTGTGGCCCCTTCGGTTCCTTGCCCTTTGGCAAGATCGAAGAAGTGGGTAGTTTTGTACGACTTGATGCGCCATATGGTCAGCAGCATGCAGCCGCACATGAACCAGAGGCTCAGCGCCGAAGCCCAACCACAGCCGACCCCACCCATGGCCGGAAAACCAAGTTTGCCATAAATAAAAACATAGTTGGCGGCCACATTGACCGGAATACTGGCCAGGCCGATGAGCATACTCGGCCGCACCAGGCCGAGCCCTTCGCTTAAGTTGCGCAACACAAAGAACACGGCCACCGCTGGCAGTCCCCAGGAAATGGCTTTAAGGTAGTCAATGGAGATGGCAGCCACCTGAGGGTCGACCGCCATCCGGGTAAAGACGAATCCTGCGTTACGCAGTAGCAGGATGGCAATCAACATGAGAGGCAAGGCCACAACCATCCCTCGGCGGGCCAGTGGGCCGGTCTCCGCGGTCTTGCCCGCCCCATGCAGGTGGGCTACCAGCGGCGTGATGGCCAACAGCACGCCGTAAAGAAACAGAAAGATCGGCCACCAGAGGCTACCGCCGACCGCTACCCCGGCCAAATCGGTGGCGCTGACCCGGCCGGCCATGACGGTGTCGGCAAAAGCGAGGGCTTGTTGCGACAGATGTGCCGTCAGAATCGGCGCAGCCAGGGTGATCAGGTGGCGCGCTTCGGTTGACAGTAACTTAAAATGCATGTGTTTGGGGTGGAGCATGGGGCCTCAATAAAAAACAGCCCCGGAGAGCTGCTTGGTTGCCAAAATATTCCCTGTCCGCTGGATTACAGCCCTCGGCCCCCTCTTACCAAAAGCACTTTCAGCGTCAGTCGTCCGCAGTTATTTTGCCGGAGGAGGACTCCAACAGCGGCTTGAGAAATTTCTCAAAGGTGACCTGCTGTTTGGCGGTGAGCAGGTCCAGATTGCCATCGTGATCGAGCAAAAAGGTGCCGAGACCGAGCACTGTTCTGGGCAGGTAGCCGGTTCCGTCCACGATCTGTTCAATGTCCGCGATGCGGTTGTTTATCAGGTCTTTCAGCAAGTCCAAGTCAATTTCCATATTCTGTCTCCCGTAGCGCTAATCGCTACTCTCTAGCGGCCTGTCGGCCTATACGGGCCGAAGTGAAAGTTTGGATGTTTGAGAACAGATTTTAGCTCGTTTGAAGGTTCATAGCTGTAGCTATGGGCCAAAAAGGAGCTGAAATATGGGCCAAACAGTCGAATTTGCAGCCGGCTCATGGATAGTCCGACAGTCTCTTGGTGTGTTTTCAAAGATAATATATTTTTCTGTGTCGTTTAGCGTGGTTTACGCGGACTGTTTTTCGGCGGAGCGCCCCTCTTTGGTTTGGAGGACAAGCGTTTTTTCGCAGCTCCCGCGCCGGCTTCCGGTCGTGGCTTGTTCCTGCCGTCGGCCGTCTTTTGTCGTCTGTTCCCGATTGCCGGTTTTCCACCACGGCGTGGCTTAGTGTTGTTGTCCTGCTCTTCCTGCTCCATTTTTGGACCGGCCCCCCGATCCAGCTTTTGCTTGGGTTTTTTCGGTTTCTTCGGCCGTACCCGCACATCGCGAGTCAACGGTACCTTATGGGTTGGAATAAAGCCGTTTTCCACCTCCCGCACCAGAGTCAGGCGAATCAGGGTCTCTATGGCGGCTAACAGCTTGACCTCATCGGCACTGACCAGCGAGATGCCCTCTCCCGTAGATCCGGCACGACCGGTACGGCCGATGCGGTGGATGTAATCTTCAGGGACTTTGGGCAGCTCATAGTTGATCACCAGCGGCAGTTCGCTGATGTCGATACCCCGCGCGGCGATATCGGTGGCCACCAGAACCCGGATCCGGTTCGCCTTGAATTCGGCCAGGACCCGGCTGCGCACCCCCTGGCTCTTGCTGCCGTGGATCGCCGCTGCGGCAATGCCGTCGCGAATCAGGTTCGCCACCAGACTGTCGGCGCCATGCTTGGTGCGGATGAAGACCAGCACCTGGGTCCAGCCCTGGTTGCGCACCAGATGACTGAGCAGGGCCGCTTTTTTGCTTTTGTCGACTTCATAAACCCATTGCTTGACGCTCTGGGCGGTGGAGTTTCTTGGGCTGACCTCGACCTGCAAGGGCTGGTTAAGCAAACCGTCGCTGAGTTTGCGGATATCCTCGCCAAAAGTGGCCGAAAAGAGCAGATTCTGACGTCTTTTCGGCAGCAAGGCCAGGACCTTGCGAATCTCGTCGCTGAAACCTAGGTCGAGCATACGGTCAGCCTCATCGAGCACTAGGGTTTCCAGCTGGGAAAATTTCACCGCGTTCTGGCTGAACAGATCCAGTAAGCGGCCCGGTGTCGCCACCAGCACATCGACTCCGCCGCGCAGTTTCATCATCTGCGGATTGATCTTCACCCCACCGTAGACCACGGCCGATTTAAGGGAAAGGTGTTTGCCATAGTTGGCCACGTTCTGCCCAACCTGCACCGCCAGCTCGCGAGTCGGCGTCAGCACCAAGGCGCGAATGTGGTTCGATTTGACTTGGGGGCCGCTGGTCAGACGCTGCAGCAGGGGCAGGGCGAAACTGGCGGTTTTGCCGGTACCGGTTTGCGCCGCGGCCATGATATCCCGACCGGCAAGCACTGCGGGAATCGCCTTAATCTGAATCGGCGTGGGCGTGGCATAGCCGCTTTCGTCGATAGCCCGCAGCAGGGGAGCGGAGAGTCCAAGAGAGGCAAATGACATAGGCTGGTTTCTCAAAAAGCAGTTGATGGTCGGGGCGCGGTGAATTACAAGGCTGATCGGCGAGCGTCTTCTCTTAGTGCATTCCTCGAAGCTCTATCCACCAGGGTAAACAGTCGATCGATAGTATTTTTGTGCTTTGATGCCTGATGACCTTTCACCTTGAGCAGTTCGCAATCCAGTTGATCCATCCGGCGATAAAAGTCCTGATACAGCTCGTAATTGTTGAGGCGTGTTTTCTTCTTAGAGCAATAATCGTTTCGCTCCAGTCGATCCCTTCTTGCCGGTAAGCCGATGATGTTTTGCGAATCGGTAACCACGATCAAGGGACGGCCTAACAGCTGAAGATCGCCAAGCGCCCATAACAAGGTCTGCAATTCCAGTTTTGTTGAAGAGGTGGTCGCAAAGCGCTTCACTTTCACTTGCTTGCTCAACTCCTCCAGCGAAAGTCCAGGGTAAGACACCGCCAGGTAGGCGCCATAGCCAATCTTCGTCTGAGTATTTACGCTGCCATCGGTAAAGAGCGTTACGGCATCCATCAAGGTTGCGAATTGTCCTCTGTGCCCTCATCCCGTGCAATGATAATGGTCGATAGGTATAGATTCTCGACTTTCTTCCTAGCCCAAGGCGTCCTGCGCAGAAATTTGAGACTGGAACTGACCGATGGGTCTTTTTTAAAGCATCGAATATCGATGCAGTTCCCCAATTCATCCCAGCCGTAATATTCTACCAGGCTGATGACGATCTGTTCCAGGGTTACGCCGTGCAGTGGGTCATTGACTCGTTGGTCACTCATGGGTTGGACCTTCTTTGTAGCAGCAGGTAGCGGATAGCGTACCAGAGGAAAATGACCAGGGCCATCAGCGGCAAAACCGGGATAAACAGACCGGTGGCGTGGGCCAGCAGGATGGCGATGAATAACGCGACCACCGAGACTGGCAGGTAGCGACCGATCCGTCCCTGCCGCGCCAGGGTTTCGCCGGGCGTCCCCAGCAGGTTGTCGTTGATGGCGTAGCGCCGGGCGACGATAGCAAAGAAGACCACCATAATCCAGTCCGAGATGCCGAAAACCGGCGCCAATACGGTAGATCCAGGAAAAGCCAGCTTAATCAGAAACATATCGATGAGGGGCGGCGGGCCTTCGGGGGCCAGATAATATTGTTGAATATCTCGACTGAAGCTGGCAGTCGGGCCTCCGAGCCAGCTGGCCACATCGGCCAGGCCCATCACAATGCAGATCGGGACAATCTCCCACAGTCGCTGAACATAACGGGCTAGCGCAGCGCCGGTGAGCGTTGCCACCAACAGCAGCAGGCTCGATCTGATCAAAGTCAGCAGCGGCAGCCAACTAGTGGCCAACGTTAGTTGATTGATCAGCCAGATACTCAGCAGCAGGGTGACGCCCCAGAAAAGATAAAAGAAGCGATTACGCTCTTCCGGTTGTAGCAACAGGGCAGGCAAAAGCAGTTGAGCAGCGGCAAAAAGTTGCAGGGCGATAAAGCTCCCGGACCACCAGGGATTATTCCCACCGATCAGCTGTCCGCCCCACCAAAGCCCCAAGGTCGCGCAGCTCCATAGCAGGTGGCTGGCACCCAGCCACAGGATCAGACGACGATTCGATGTGCTGAAGGTGGTAAAGGATTGGTGCGACATGGTCCTGTTATGCCTTGCTTTATGGGGGCGGGTACCTCTGCCGACGCTACTCTAGGAGGCTGTCGGGTTTACCATGAGCCGCCTGCAAAATCGGCTGATCGGCCCATATCCTCGACAATTTTCGCCAAATAGCCCTGCTATTCGCTCTCAAATTCTCGAAAATCTGGACTCTAACAACCGATTTTTCGTTTCGGCCCGGCAAGCCCGACAGACTCCTCGTTATTTGAATTTATCTGCCAGTGCCGCAAAGGGAGAGTGTCCCAGAGTGGGGCGCTCAACTTTAGCCGTTGGACCATCCGTGCCGCGGTCCTCTTGCACACCGCGGGTGTGCTCGTGATCGTGGCAATAGATGCAGAGCAGTTCCCAGTTGCTGCCGTCGGGGGGATTGTTATCGTGGTTGTGGTCGATATGGTGCACGGTGAGTTCACGGAGTTTTTTCCCCTCGAACTCACGGGTGCAGCGACCGCACACCAATGGGAATAGCTTTAGCGCTTGTTCCCGATATCCTGCCTGACGCGTCTGCTGTTCCTGGCGCATTTCGGCGACCAGGCGGTCTCGATTTTTGGCATCCTGGTTGTTCTTTGAATCAGTCATGGGGTCCTCTTGAAACGGGTGCTTTTCTTGTGATGGTCGAAAAATGGTCTGCATTGTTGTGGGGCTTCGGCCCATCAACCACTAATCTTCTTTGGGCCCGGGTTTTACTTCAATATTATCGCGGTATTTAAGCTGCATACCTTTAAGAAAATTACGTAAAACCTGATCCTGACACTCACGATATTGTTTATGCCCTGCTTTACGAAAAAAGGCGCTCAATTCGTGTTTGCTCAGACAGAACTCAGCCAATCCGAGAATGGCCAACACATCTTCAGCTTTTAAATTTAAGGCAATTTTTAACTTCATGAAGATAATGTTGTTGTTTAAACGGCTCTCTGGTTTGGGTTGTGGGCCATCTCTTTTGCCTCGCTTATCGATAATCAAACCGTTGAGAAAAATCGCCAGCAACCGGTCGCCACACTTCTCATACCCTGGATCGTCCTCCTTCTTTAACCAGGCGCTGACCTGCTCCCGGGTTACCTGCTGGTCTGCCAGGCCAAATAGAGCGATCATTGTCGAATCGTTAAAGTCGAAGATATAGCGAACTCGGCGCATGATATCGTTATTTGTCATAGGTAGTTCCTGTGGTAATTAGATCGTTAAGTGCACCGGCTGAAAGTGAGCTCAGCAAGTCTGGCCGCCAGGGTACACATCTCAGCGGGGAGGCTTACCGAAGCTGATAGTGCCTCAATTTCGTCTTTGGAGCAATGGCAGACTGCATCAAGTATACGCCTTTCACAAGCGTCGCTCCAGTTTCTCTCTCAATGGCTGGGAAAAAGATTTTGCGCAACGTGCAGGATGTGCGATGCTAGCTCCGATCTGCAAACTGTAAAATCCCCAGAAAATGGGCCACCACGGGAGAAAATGTGAACAAATCGCCACAACTCTATTTACTGGATGGCTCCAGTTACATCTATCGCGCTTACTATGGCATTCGTGATGTTGCCACCGCCGATGGTATGCCGACTAATGCCGTTTTCGGTTTTACGCGCATGCTGCTGGGCCTTTTGCAGGAGCACCAACCCGATTATCTGGCAGTGGTATTCGACCGGCCCCGGGAAGAGACCTTTCGTCGGGAACTCTATCCTGAATACAAGGCTCACCGAGACGCGATGCCCGAAGACCTGCCGCCGCAGATTGGATACATCCGGCAGGTTTTGCAGGCCTTGCAGATTCCAGCCTTGGAAGCACCCAGGTTTGAGGCTGATGATGTCATTGCCACTCTGGCCCGCCGCTATGCCGCCGAAGGTATCGAGGTCACGGTGGTCACCGGCGATAAGGACTTGATGCAGATTGTCGACGAGCGAATCTCCCTGCTCGATACCATGAAGGATACGCGCTCGGGGCCGCAAGAGGTTATGAAACGTTTCGGGGTTCCGCCTGAACTGGTCGCCGATGTTCTAGGCCTGGCCGGTGACACCTCGGACAATATCCCTGGCGTTCCCGGCATCGGCGAGAAAACCGCTTCTGAGCTGGTGCAACGCTTCGGCAGCCTGGAAGATGTCCTTAAGTGGTCCAGTCTGGTGAATGGCAAGAAACGCCGGGAGAATTTACTGGCCCATGCCGATCAAGCTCGGCTGTCGAAAACCCTGGCGACACTCCGAGAGGATGTGACCCTGGAGGTTGCCCTGGCTGATCTGCAGCGACAGCCGCCAAATCTGCTGACCTTGATTCCTCTGCTAAAGGAGCTAGAATTCGAGGCCCTTGAGATCGCCTTCACCCCGCCGCCGGCGGGAGTGGTGGAGATTTACAGCGACGGCTCGGGCCGGGACTCGGGACCGGGGGGCTACGGCGTGGTCTTACGCTATGGCGAGCATGAAAAGGAACTCAGCGGATTTGAGCCCACGGCCACCTCCCAGCGCATGGAATTGATCGCCGCAATTCGAGGTCTGGAAGCCCTGCATAAACCACAGACGGTTCGTCTGTTCAGCGACTCCCAGTATCTGGTTCGGGGCATGAGCAACTGGATCCACGGCTGGGTTCGCGATGGTCGCCTTGAGACGCCGGGCGCCTTGGCCAATCAGGACCTCTGGCTGCAGCTGCTGGCCCTTTCTCGCGAACATGAGATTCAATGGGAGTGGGTGAAGGGACATGCCGGACATCCCTTCAATGAGCGCTGCGACAAGATGGCCAAGCGGGCCGCCGATGAGGGTATGCAGACAGCGGCCGCCGATCGGGGCACAGAAACGGCAGCGGAAGAGGCAGTGGCGGAGCCGGTCCGTCCAGTGTCGGTGGCAGCGCTCTGTTTAGAGCCGATCCCGGCCGGGGAAGATATTGATTTTGAGGCTGAGGATGATGGCCAGTTGAAGTTGTGCTAGGTCTTTGCTGAAACCTTTAACTTCGCCGGTC
>JAIOSZ010000215.1 GCA_021107335.1 Desulfuromonadaceae bacterium
AAAACCGGCCGATATCTACGGCCAATTGCCGATCCTGACAAGCCTTTTCGGTCAAGCCAACCTGGGCCAGTTCAGGCAGGGTAAAAACCACACTCGGAACGACTCCATAATCGACCCGTTCATCTCCGCCTAAGGCATTGGCAACGGCCACACCAGCCTGATACGCAGCGACGTGGGCCAATTGAATCCCCCCGGTTAAATCGCCAATCGCAAACACTCCTTCAACGGAGGTGCGCATGCCCTCATCAACCACCACAACACCGGAATCCATCTCTACACCGAGCTCTTCCAAGCCGAGACGGTCGCTATTGGGTTTTCGGCCGACCGCCACCAGGGCCTTGTCAGTTTCGATGGTTCCCTTACCGGCAAGCTGTGCTTCAACCCGGCCGTCAACCACAGCAAGCCGATCGATGGCGGTATCGACATGAATGGTTACCCCTTGGACCTGCAGGGACCTTAACAGCAGATCCACAGCCTCCCTGTCGCTATTAGCAAGCAGAACGGGTTGCTGTTCCACAAGGGTCACTTGAGTACCGAAAACGGCAAAAATAGCGGCCAATTCGCAACCGATATAACCACCACCAATAACCAACAGACTGGACGGAAGTTCTTGAATACCAAGAATTTCGTCACTGGTCAAAATGTTTTTTCCATCCACTAGCCAATCGACGGGACGCACCGGACTCGCACCGGTAGCCAAGATAATATGGCGAGCCTGTAAGCGCCCGATTAAGCCAGGCCTACGAAAAGCGATTTGTCCCGGTTGCTCAATCGTCGCCTGGCCGCGAAATACCTCGATACCATAACTTTTCATTAACTGGCGCAAGCCGCCATGCAATTGAGCAACCACGGCATCCTTGCGCTGGGCAGCCATAACAAAATCGAAGGACTGGGAGCCAAGCTTAATGCCGTGACTGGTGGCTTGATCGAGCTGGCGCAGAAATTTGGCGGTGCTATGCCAAGTCTTGGTCGGGATACATCCGCGATGCAGACAGGTACCGCCGAGGCGATCGGCTTCGATCAAGCACACCCGAGCCCCCTGCTGGGCACCGCGCACCGCAGCCGTGTAACCTCCTGGTCCACCACCGATCACCGCCAGATCGAAATCAGTCATTGCCCCCCGCCTGTCTGATCCACTCCCCTTGCCAACGCTGCAACAGGGTCCTGGCAGCTGCGCCCACGGCGCGGCACTCGATTCGTCGTTGATCAGCCTGTTGATGGCTCAGATGCACGGCCAGATATTCCCGAGCCAGGCCAGTAAATAGGTCCGCCCATTCAACTACCGCCACCCCAGCCCCCGGCAGATATTCTTCCATGCCGAGTTCCAGCAGATCATCGGGCTCGGCGAGCCGGTAAAGATCGAAGTGATAGAGTTCCATACGGCCCTGATAGGCGTTCATCAGGGTATAGGAAGGGCTCGCGATGGGCTCCTCTTCGGGCACTCCGAGACCGCGGGCGAGGCCGCGGCTGAAACAGGTCTTGCCCGCCCCCAGATCGCCGCTGAGCAAGATTACCAGCGGTTTTTCAATAAGCAGACCGAGACAACGTCCAAGACCTGTGGTTTCTTGCTCGCTGGCTGTGGCTAAAGACCAAGCGAACACGGACTACAACCCCATGCTGCGAATAATATCGAGACGAGCCACCACACCGAGCAAGCGCTTGCCATCCACGACCGGAATCATATGAACTTTCTTCTCTACCATCAAAGCTGCGATTTCAGCCACGCTCGTTTCCTCACTGCAGGTGGTCACCTCGGTACTGCAGATTTCGCCCACGGTGCGAGCGGTTAGTTTTTCTACCTGTTCGCGAAACTTGTTCTCGCTCTCCAGATAGATAACCCAATCGAACAGAGAAATAACCGTCGGTAGATGCAGAGGTCGATCCTTGGCGATGAGGTCGGTTTCGGTAACAACGCCGTGCAACTCACCGACGTCAGTAAGCACCGGCATGGCATTAACACCGGTCTCAATGAACATATGAGCCAATTCTTCCATCCCGGTTTCAATGCGAACAGTATGAATCTCGCGGGTCATGATGTCCTTTGCCTTGAGCATAGCGTCTCCCTTTTTGCAAACGGGGCGGCTCGATGGCCGCCCGTGAAAATTTGTGTATTATTCCTACCGGCAGTCAGTCTTATTTTAACAGCCTTCTAAAATCACCGTCGCAAAGGCATAGTCACCATCGTGACTGCAGGAAAGATGAATTCTATCGTGCCCGCCGTCGCGAAACAATTCTTCGGCTCGGCCGGACAGAACAAGGTCAGGACGGCCCAGATCGTTGCGTACCACCTGCACCTCGTCCCAGCGGATTCCACAGCGCAGACCTAAACCAAGGGCTTTAAGCAGCGCCTCCTTGGCAGCAAAACGTACCGCCAGATGAGGGGCCGGGTCGGCTTTGGGCAGAGAATAGGCCAACTCTCCTGCGGTAAAAATCCTTTCCAGCAGCGCTTGCTTATCGTCCTCGATAAAACGGCGAAAGCGCCCAATACGCGCAACATCGTTGCCCAGACCGGATATCCGTGGCATCATCAGCGCTCCTTGAGCAGCGCCACCATCTCCCGCACCGCCCGCTCCATACCGACCAGCACTGCGCGGGCCACGATACTGTGGCCGATATTCAATTCCTGAATCCCACCGAGGGCAACAACCTCCCGCACGTTGACGTAGTTGAGGCCGTGCCCGGCATTAACCTGCAGGCCGAGTTTTTTACCCGCCCGTATGGCCGTCTCCAGTTTGCCCAACTCACCCTTGCGACTGGCATCATCACGGGCTTCACAGTAGCTACCGGTGTGCAGTTCGATGGCCTGAGCACCCACCCGGTGGGAGGCCTTGACCTGCTCTAGATCAGGATCGACAAATAGGCTGACCAGCATTCCCCCTTGACGGAGAGTGGCAACCTGCTCCTTGAGAGTGGAGCGCAGACGCACCACGTCAAGCCCCCCTTCGGTGGTCAACTCTTCACGCTTTTCGGGGACCAGGGTCACGCAGTCAGGCAGCAGCTTGAGGGCGATGCCGACCATCTCTTCGGTGGCTGCCATTTCAAGATTAAGGCGGGTCTTGACCGTTCGGCGCAAGATCTCCACATCCCGATCCTGGATATGCCGGCGGTCTTCTCGCAGATGCACGGTGATGCACTCGGCGCCGGCCAGTTCTGCAAAGGCTGCAGCCGTGACCGGATCGGGCTCATTGATGCCCCTGGCCTGGCGAACGGTGGCGACATGGTCGACATTAACTCCCAGCGTGATCATGTTATGCCTCCTGGTTTTTACAGCTCATGTGCTGTTCCACTGCTGTGGCAATATTCTGAGCCAAAGCGGCGATCTGTAATTCGTCCTGACCTTCCAGCATAATCCGCATCAGAGGTTCGGTACCGGAATAACGAATCAGCACCCTCCCTGTCTGCGCCAGTTCTTCCTCGGCGGCGGCAATAGTTTTGGCCACCTCAGGCACTTCGGTAACCGGCCGCTTTTTGTCGACCCGCACGTTAACCAGCACCTGGGGCAAAGCGGTCATGATCGATGCCAATTCCGAGAGGGGCTTGCCGCTGCGCTGCATAATGGCCAGCACCTGCAAGGCCGAAATCATGCCATCGCCGGTGGTGTTATGATCGAGAAACACCATGTGTCCCGACTGCTCTCCACCGACATTATAACCGCTGCGACGCATCTCCTCCACCACGTAGCGATCGCCAACAGCGGTCTTGACGATCTGGCCACCGGCGTTGCGAATGGCGATATCGAGCCCCATATTACTCATGACCGTGGCCACCAGAGTGTTCTTAGCCAGCTTGCCTTGCTTGATCAAGTCGCTGGCGCAGATGGCCATAATATAGTCGCCATCCACCTCGCGGCCATTCTCATCGACAAAAATAACCCGGTCGGCATCGCCATCCAGCGCCATACCGAGATGAGCCTGATGTTCCTTGACCGCCGCCGAAATCACCTCCGAATGCATGGAGCCACAGCCGGCGTTGATATTGGTGCCGTTGGGGGAAGCTCCGATCAGCACGACGTCAGCGCCAAGTTCCCTGAGCACCGCCGGAGCCGCCTTATACGCTGCGCCATTGGCGCAATCGAGAACGATCTTTAAACCGAGCAGGTCGAGTTCCCGAGGGAATGAATTTTTTAGAAACACCACATAGCGACCGACGGCGTCGTCGATACGATAGGCCTTGCCAACCTTTTCGGCGATGGGCCGCAGCGAATCGATCTCTTTGGAAAAAATCAGCCCCTCAATGGCCAGTTCGGTCTCGTCGGGCAGTTTAAAGCCGTCGCCACTGAAAAACTTAATGCCGTTGTCCTGTTAGGCGTTGTGCGAAGCAGAAATCACCACCCCGGCATCGGCCAGCATAGAGCTGGTAATAAAGGCGATCCCGGGGGTCGGCAAGGGACCGACCAGCAGCACATCGACGCCCATGGAGCAGATTCCCGAGGCCAAGGCGTTTTCGATCATATAGCCGGACAGGCGGGTATCCTTACCGATTACAATACGGTGCCGTCGATCATCCTTTTTAAAGATGTAGGCGATGGCCCGACCGAGTTGCATGGCGATTTCGGTAGTCATGGGATGGATGTTGGCCACCCCGCGCACCCCGTCGGTACCGAACAGTTTCTTTTTCATAAAGAGCAAACTCCTGACTTGAAGTGTTATTGCGGTTTTGGCGTCGGCTCAATAACGATTTCAACCTCGACGACCAACTGATCCTTAATATTACTGTAGCGTCCCGGGTAAGCCAGAGAGACCTTCTCCCGTCGTGTTTCCCGAGCATCAGCGATATCCACGACCTCAGTGGCAACGCTATCGAACCCAGCCACTTCGCTCTCAGCCCCCTCGACCAGTACTTGCTGCGGCTCGATACGCACCGCCACCACGCGATAATCGGCGGCTGGCTTGCCGCTGAGCTGTGACTTAACCTGCAGATCTTTACTGACGACCCGTTCCAACTTGACATCGATAAAGGAAGGTGACAGGCGCGTCACCTTGAAAGGTCCGGGCAGATTAAGACGCTCTTCGAGTCGTTTAAGGGTCGTAAGACCCGGCTCTAAGCCCTTGAGATTCACCGTAATGACGATATCCTGCAACTGCAGGTTCATCAGCCGAGTACGGGGGCCGCTGATGCGCACGTCAATCATACTCGGAATATCGTTGGCCACCATCATGCCGACGGGCATATTTTTCAGTTCTAAGGGCACCGAATAGGAAAGCTCCAGCTTCTGCTCTCCGGTAACAAAAAACCAAAGAATGCAGGCGAAGACCAGAGCCAGCAACTTCAGAGCCCAGTTTTCAGTCAACTTTTTCAACATACTACTTGGCCTTTTTCTTACTCCCTCGCGGCTCCAGCAATCGCTTGAGCACCCGGGTCAGGGCGGTGGAATCGAGATCGCGGATAATGCGACCACCGACCACCACGGAAAT
>JAIOSZ010000200.1 GCA_021107335.1 Desulfuromonadaceae bacterium
AGACCCTATCATACTGATTTCTCATAACTTATCAATGAAAAGCCGATTCCTATTTCTGTGCTTCTCCCCGGCACACCTGTCTTGCACTATGCTGGCCCCCCTGAGGCACAAGTGGTAGAGCGTCGTTGCACTTGCACCCTTTAGCCGTCGGTTTTTAGAAACACAAAAGCCCCGCCAAAGCGGGGCTTTTGTGTTTCCTTATTTGTCTTCATAGCTTCACGTGAAAGGGTCCTTGCCTTTGTTTGGCCCACCCTCAGCCCAGCTCAGCGAGTCGCGCCAGCAGCTCAGCCTCACTCAACCCCTGATGCAAAGACTGACCAAAACCTTCTCCATCCCGGTGCAATAAATCGTAACTGCTTTCCTGACTCTTCGTCGACTTCCGCGTGCCAACAATGCCATAGTCAGCCAACTGTGGCTGGGAGCAACCGTTGAGGCAACCAGAAATGCCCCAGCTTTGCGCCCGAGCTTGCGGCCCCAAAACTTCGTTAAGCTGGCAAAGAAGGTCGCGAGTCGCCACCAACCCCTTGGGGCATTCGTGGCTACCGGGACAGACGCGACATTGTAGAGCGGCTTCCCCGGAGAGTAGACCGGCCCCTTGCAGAGCGGTGCGCAACGCGGATTCATCAACGCCCGCACTAAGGGATACCAGTAGGTTCTGTGCGCGACTGATCGCCAGAAAACCGTCGCCGGTCTCCCCGGCGATGTCCGCGGCACAACGTAAATTGTTGCTCGCCAATTGCCCTCCTGCTACCGGCAGTTCAACCCAACCGTCGGTCCCCGGTGCGATGGCCGCCCCGAACTGATCATCGAGGGGGCTGGTCAAAGACAATAAGGAAGTCCCTGCGGTTTCCTTGCCTAGCAAGATCCGGAACTCTTGCTCGCCGATCTCGGCCAGCAGATGCTTAAGACGCTTGCCCTCCGGGGCATGCTGTTGATAGACGCGAATCACCCCCTCGACCAGGGACAGTATGCGCTCTATCGGCACTCGATTGGCGAGAAGAAAGGCTTCCTGAGGCTGACGTCCGAGCCCACCGGCGACCCACAGGTCGCACAGTTCCCGCTCCCCTTCCCGGCCGAGATAGACCAGAGCCAGGTCCTGACAGAGATGGCGAGCTCCCGAATAGCCGTTTTCCACCGCCAGCTTGAACTTCTTCGGCAGCCCCTCAAAATAGGGGTTCCCAGTAAAATGCCGATGCAGACGTTCCACCAGCAGTTGAATACGGTCAAAGTTACCACCATCGGCATTACAGGCCACCGCCCGCACCGCACCGCCACAGGCGCCTCGGCTGGTCAGACCCACGGCCTGCAATCCCCGGTAGACCTGAGCGAGGTTCTCACCCCGTAGGCCATGCAGTTCGATATTACCGCGACAGGTCAGGTGCAGAGCCTCATCGGCAAATTTTTCAGCGAGCTCGGCCACCGCCGTAGCCTGCACCGCAGAAATAACCCCGGCGGGCAGTTTGAGCCTCAGCATCAGATCTCCGGTAGCATTCTGCTGGTAAATACCGTTAACTTTAAGCGTTCGATAATCGAAGGAATGATTCATAAATCCTATCCTTGAATGGGAAGCGCGGGCCAAGAAGCCGCCGGCACGACGATGTTCATCCGGCCGGCAGCGTTCAATATGCTCTTTGGCGCAACAAAGGTCAATATGGGCGGCCCGTTAAAGCGGCAGGTTTTCGACCAGCCATTCCACCTGTTCGGCCTGCGAGGCTGTCTGGTCATTCAGTACCACGGTCGCCCCATCGACCACGGCTGCCGCGCCCCGCCTGATATTGAGTAACTCACCTGCGAAGAATCTGTCTTCCGCCAGTCGTTCAACCAAGGCAGAAGGTGCTGTGGCTACCACCAGAACAATCAGTCCGGCCTCGGTCATCAACAGGGCAACCTCTGCGACCCGTTGCAGATGGGCCTCGTCGTCTAAGGTGCCGCCAAGGGTACCCCTCAACGTTTCGCCATCGAGCAGACAGGTGTGACGCCCCAGGCTATGCAACCTGCTTTCCAACCGTTGCGGCAGTTCAGAGGTGGTGTCCTCAGGGGGAGCGCTAAACCACACTATTTTCGGCTGTTGCCCTTTCAAAGCAGCCCGGGCCACCTTGTCAAGCGGCAACTGGTGCTGACCTTCGCTTGGCTTGCCGGACAGGGCTCGGTCGATCATTCCCGCAGCCACCGTAGCGTTACTCAGGCGATCGATAAGGATAAAACTGCCCGTTGCTTCATTTTCGCGATAGGGGTCAAAGGCGATACTTTTGCTCACCGAGATCTGACACAGCCCCACTTCGTTGAGCTCCAGAGCCTCTGCCGATTGCTGTTGCAGCGTATTGACGTCGATCTTGTGCTTGACCTGTCGCACTTGGGCCGGAGCGCTGCCCGCAGCGGTCTTAAGCAGATAGCTGCGACCGGGCGCCAGGGGCTGTTCGTGCAACCAGGCCAGGTGGGCTTCGAGCTGATCGCTTTGAGCGGGACGCTGCTCGGGCGCAGCCAGCAGATCGCCGCGACTGATATCGATTTCATCGGCCAAGGTCAGGGTCACCGCCTGGCCAGCCACCGCCTGAAGCAAGTCGCCACCCATGGTGACAATGCGAGCCACACGGCTGGTCTGACCTGAACTGCTCACTACTATGGCATCGCCCGGACGAATGGTACCGGAGACGATGGTTCCGCAAAAGCCTCGAAAATCCAGGTCAGGCCGATTGACCCACTGCACCGGCAGTCGAAAGGGACGGTTGGCGGCGGAATCCTCTACTTGCACCGTCTCCAGATGTTCCAACAGTGCTGGTCCGTCGTACCAAGGGGTCCGCTCGCTACCGTGCAGCACGTTGTCCCCTTCCAGAGCCGAAATGGGGATGGCCGTAATCTCTTTGAAGCCGAGGCCGGAGGCGAAGAGTTGGTATTCTTTGCGGATGGCCTCAAACCGTTCGGCGCTGTAGTCGACCAGATCCATCTTATTCACCGCAAGCACCACCCGGCGGATACCGACCAGAGAAACCAAGTAGCTGTGGCGCCGGGTCTGGGTCAGAATCCCCTTGCGCGCATCGATGAGGATCACCGCCACCTGAGCCGTCGAAGCGCCGGTGACCATGTTGCGAGTGTACTGCTCATGGCCGGGCGTGTCGGCGACGATAAACTTGCGCTTGTCGGTGGAGAAGTAGCGGTAAGCCACATCGATGGTGATGCCCTGTTCCCGCTCCGCCTGCAGGCCATCGAGCAGCAGGGCATAGTCGATATTCTCCCCCTGGGTGCCAACCCGCTTGCTGTCGGCACTCAGAGCGGCGAGTTGATCTTCGAAAATCATCTTCGAATCCCACAACAGCCGGCCAATCAGGGTGCTCTTGCCGTCGTCGACGCTGCCACAGGTAATGAAACGCAGCAGCCCCTTTTGCTCCTGACTCTTCAGGTAGGCCTGAATGTCCTCGGCAATAAGTTCAGATTGATGAGCCATTAGAAATATCCCTCCTGTTTCTTTTTCTCCATGGATCCACTCTGGTCATGATCGATCAACCGACCTTGCCGCTCCGAAGTGCGGGTCAGGAGCATCTCTTGAATGATCTCTGGCAGGGTGGTTGCCGTTGATTCTACCGCCCCGGTCAGGGGGTAGCAGCCCAGAGTGCGA
>JAIOSZ010000306.1 GCA_021107335.1 Desulfuromonadaceae bacterium
AACCTTGTTTTATGAATGTCAATAAGTTTGAGCCAGCAATAGCCGTTCGCTATAAAGGGTGTTCACGGGCTTTTTAAGAGGTTGATGATAAAAAACACCGTTAACTATCAATGGGTTAATGTGTTCATTGAGGGTGCTTTGTGGTGCTTGGCGTGAGCCAATTATTTATTCGTGGCAAGCAACAAAAAAGAGGCATTGTTAATGTTCCTAAGGGAAGGCTGCCAATATCTGTACGGTGTTTTATCGATTTGTTAAGGCAAATGGTGTGCCCAGGGCTGCGGTGAGGGCAAATGCCCCGTGCCGGAGTCAATCTTCTTTGATCACCTCGCGCAAGACGCTGGTGGCATAGCTGCCTTTGGGCAAGGAGAAAGCCAATAGCAAATTGCCGCCCTCCGCCGTGGTCGTGACCTCCCCTAGTGGTACGCGCAGTGGGCGGCGAGCCCCTTCGAGAGAGAGACCGCGGGCGAGGCGGAAGCTTTCCCGGGTCAGGCCTTCCTTGGTGAGCAGGCTCTCTTCTAGGATACCGGCTTGTCCCTGGCTTAATGTCCCTTTGTAGCCGAATAATGGGGCGGACGGGCTGATTTCCAAGCGGTCGGAGCGAGGTTGCTCTTCCGCTGGATCGGTTACTAGAAAGCAGGCACCGTTGTCATGTTTGTAGGCGAGGTCCCCCGGCCAGAGGGTCTCAAGCGAACTAAGCCGCATAGTGACAATACGGTCGAAGAGATAGGACTGGTAGGCCGACAGGTAGAGGCGCAGTAGTTTGTGCGGCATGCCGAACAGGGCCTTTTGGGGGGAGCAGCCCTTGGCCAGTTTGCCCAGCAGGCGGTCTTCGTTGCCCATGCCCCGTGGCAGCAGTCTGCGGGCCGCTTCAATGTCGCCTTCGTTATAAGTTTTGGCCGCCTTCTGCCAGTCGGCGTTACGGATGGCCGTCGGGTCTCCGATAATCTGGCTGATCGCGGCGCTGAAGTCCTCATTTAGAATCGCCTTGCCCACCAGATGATTGTTGCCGAGTACCCCGTAACGCTGTTCGCCAAAATAGTTTGGAACCCCCGTCATTTGCAGCACATGCAAGGTCTCCTGGGCTTTTTCCAGGGCCTGGGGGCCGACATTGCGAACGCGAATGACAAAGCGATTACCTTTTAGGTGGCCGGTGCGCAATTTGTTGCGGTGGTAGCGGGCCCCTAGAATAGTGATGCCGTCCAGTTGCAAGGCCATAGCTTGCTCGGGCTTGACTCCGGTCAGCGAAATGGTCTGCCGGGTGACGGCTCGCGCATCCTTGAGGCCGTCGTAACCCATCTCCTGCCGTTTGGCACCAAGGGCCTTCGCCAGGGCGTCAAGTAGGTCAAAGGTGGTCTTGCCGCTTTTCTCTATGTCGAGATAGAGGTGTTCACCCTCGCCGCTAGGTTCATAGAGAGGAATCTCTTCAACGCGAAAATCTTCCGGGCACTCTTTGATGGTACCGCCGGTGCCGGGGTATTTCTCAGTCAAGTAGTCAGCCATGTTGTATGGTGCTCCAAGAGGTTCGAAATCCAGGGCTGATCGGTGCCAGTAAATGGGAACCGGTGGCGCAGGACTCCCGCTTGCTGCAATGCAGAAAATAGATCGGTTGTCCTCGCTCGATAAAACGGCGCATATATTTCGAGCGCGGATAGTCGGTCGGTAGCAGGCCTGGCAGTTGATCGAGCCTGCTCTGGTAGTCGGGCAGGCTGAGCAATTGCGGGGCGACCTGTTCGGCATAATCAGCAAAGTCGGTGCTGAAGAAGAGTTCGCCTCCGGGCCGCAGATAGTACAGCAATGCTTGTAGAAATTCCCGGTTGAGAAGGCGTCGCTGGTTGTGGCGCTTCTTAGGCCAGGGGTCCGGGCAATTGATGTACACGGCGGCCAGGCTGTCCATGGTCAGGTAGCGATCTAGCAAAAACCGGGCCTCGATACGCATGACCCGAACATTGCTTAGGCCCGTTTCGTCGATTCTGCGGCAGGTCTTGTAACAGCCTTTGTTGTAGATATCTACGGCCAGAAAATTGCGCTGCGGCTGTTGTGCTGCTAGCTGGACGATAAAATCACCGATGCCGCAGCCGATCTCCAGGACCAGAGGGTTGTCGTTGCCAAATATTGCGGCGAAATCGACAGGGGGGGCAAGTTGTTGCTCCGGTAGAAAGTTCGGAGATGTTATCTCGATGATACGTTGAGTCATGAAGAATCACGCCCTTTGTTGGCCGGGGTGCTGAACAACTTATGTAACGCTTTTCAGCGATCAAAAAAGCTGATGGTTAAAAATACGATGGTTGACAAGAACGCCCCAGAAAAAAATTGAACGCAATTTCTTTCCCGAGTCAATCAAAGCCCAGCAGAATATCATAGTCCGCAATCTTTTTCAACTGCTGGAAGGCGGCTGAAGGGCATGCTCTTTATTGCTGTTCAAGGCTGTCAAGTAGTTGTTGCCGTTCCGATTCAAACAGGTAGTGGTAGCTAGGCATGTGGCGTTCGACATTTGCTTCATTCTGGGCCATGAGTTTCTGGCGTAAATCCCGCCTAGTCATGCGCTGGCCGATGCCGCTGAGGTTTGGTCCGAGTTGGCCACCCTTACCGTTCAATTGATGGCAAGCGCGGCAGCCGAGCATCGGTATGATTTCTGCCGATTTACTTGATCCTTCGGCGGTAGAGCTTAAACAGAGGAAAAGCGCCAAATATAGGGTAACCTGTCGTATTGGGGGCATGGTAAAAGCCTCAGTAAAAGGGGCTAGGAGCCTGTCGGATTTGACGGGCCGAAACGAAAAATTGGCTGTTTGAGTCCAGATTCTCGAGAATTTGGGAGCGAATAGCAGGGCTATTTGGCAAAAATTGTCGGGAATATGGGCCGATCAGGTGATTTTGCAGTCGGCTCATGGTAAGCCCGACAGTCTCCTAACTGGTCGAATCTTTGCCAAACTTTGGCGAGCATAGCCTACGCTGCTGG
>JAIOSZ010000155.1 GCA_021107335.1 Desulfuromonadaceae bacterium
CCAAAGGAGACCTGGAGCCTGATTGTCTGGTTCATCTACGCCGCCTTTTTGCATGCTCGTTTGACTCGCGGTTGGAGCGGCCGGCGGGCCGCCTGGTTGTCGATCCTCGGTTTTGCCGCGACCCTGTTTTGCTATCTGGGAGTCCACCTTATCCCAGCTATTGGCGGTCTTCACTCCTACGGCGGCGGTTGACGTTAATGACTGCGGACTCTCAGCAGCAGACACCCTGCGAGTTGCAGCCGGGGGAGACCCTTGACGATCTGCGCCTCGGCGGGTTGAAGATTATTCAGCACCAGGACGGCTATCGCTTCTCTCTCGATCCGGTGTTGCTCTGTGCTTTTACCCGGGTTGCCGCGGGCGAGACGGTGGTCGATCTCGGCAGCGGCAGCGGCGTCATTCCCCTGCTGATGGCCCGACGGAGCGATTCCGCGCAGATTATCGGTGTGGAGCGACAATCGACAATGGTCGATCGGTCCCGGCGCAGTGTGCTGCTCAATGGGCTGGAAAGTCGCATTACGATTCAAGAAGGGGACTTGCGGCAGATTCGAAACCTGTTAGATGCCGAAAGCGCGCAGGTGGTCGTGGCCAACCCGCCCTTTCGTAAAGTGGATAGCGGCCGGCTGTCGCCTCACTCGGAGCGGGCTCAGGCTCGCCACGAAGTGGCAGGCAATCTCGCTGACTTTGTTGCCGCCGCCGCTTATCTGCTCGGCAGCGGTGGGCGCTGTTATCTGGTCTATCTGGCTGAGAGATTGGCCGAACTGCTCGATCTGCTGCGCCAGGCCGGACTGGAACCGAAGCGCTTACGTTGCATTCATTCGCGGACCGGGCAAGCCGCCCGCATGGTGCTGGTGGAAAGTCGCCGTGCCGGCGGGGTCGGTCTGACGATCGAAGCACCGCTGTATGTCTACGATGGGGAGTGTTACAGTGCCGAGGTGTTGGGCTGCTATGGGGAGGGATGAGTTGACGGTCTGAGAACCCTTCAGGGCTTGGGGGCTGTGCTGTCGTCAGAGGGGTTGTCTTGGGCCTCCTGGCGGGCCTTGTTGACCTGAGCCTGGTGGCGAAACAGTTGCTGCATTACTTGGCGTAGTTCAGCATCGGCCAAGGGGGCCACCGCTCGGGTAATCTGGTCCTCTTCGGCGACAGAAAGCTGGGTTTGCTGCCAACGCAAAGTGGGTGTTTCGATGGCAACCGGGGCATTGTCCTGGCGGGGGCGACCACGACGCAGATAGATATCCTGAATCAGATCCTCGCCGAGGGCGGTATTGAGCCGGGCGAGGATTTTAGGTTTCATCAATTGCAGTTGCTGCATCCAAACGGCGTGATCGACCCAGACTTCCAAGGTGTTGTCGCGCATTCTGGAAGGCCGGGCGCGGGCAGCGATCTGGGGACCGACTACCTTGTCCCAGAGTTTCCAGGCACGGTAACGACGCATTTTGTCTTCCATGCCCCGTTGTTGAAACAACTTGCCGATTACGGCGCCGACGCCGTCGATGCTGCGGCTGCGATTAGATTTACTCATGTTTTAGGGATTCCTCTAGTCCGACCCTCTGGCTGCGAAGGTTACAGTCTATAGGGCCGCTTTGGCGTCTGTCAATCGCCATAACGGTTGCGGCCCATGGCCAGCCTCTTTTCCGTGGCTCCGGGATACTAATCACCCTCCAAGGATAGCGGGGCTACTCTTGTAATACGCTGCGGGAAGGAACCGGACCTGGTTCCCAAGTAACGTCCTCAAGGGCGGCAATAGCTTGGTGTGGGTCGAGAAAATCGCCTCCTTCAAGCTGGCGATGGCTGGGTTTCTGCAGGGTTTTTCCCTTGACAAAGTAGGGGGGCTTAAATATAGTTCGCATTTGCGCAATTTGGCGCAACCGGTGCGCCTTGTTCGGAGAGCCATGTTCGACAATCTGTCTGAAAAACTTGACTCAGTCTTTAAGAAGCTGCGCGGCCATGGGGTCCTCTCTGAGGACAACATCAAGCAGACTATGCGCGAGGTGCGTCTGGCGCTGCTCGAGGCCGATGTCAACTTTCGCGTGGTCAAAGAGTTTGTCGCCACAGTGCGCGAACGTGCCGTTGGTCTGGAGGTGCTCAAGAGCCTCAACCCGGCTCAACAGGTCATTAAGGTCGTAAGGGACGAGCTCGGCCGCCTGATGGGCGAAGGCGAGGATAACAGTCTCAATCTGGCGGCGCGCCCGCCGGTAGCGATTATGCTCTGCGGCCTGCAGGGCGCAGGCAAGACGACTTCCTGTGCCAAGCTGGCCCTGCAGTTGCGGCGCCAAAAGCACAATCCGCTGTTGGTGCCGGCCGATATTTACCGCCCAGCAGCCATCGAACAGCTCAAAACATTAGGCAAGCAGCTCGATATTGCGGTGTTCGACAGCCAGCCCGATCACGATCCTGTGCTGATTTGTGAAGAAGCGCACCGATATGCTGAACTCAATGGCTACGACACCCTGATTCTCGACACCGCTGGTCGTCTGCATATCGACGAGCAGTTGATGGCCGAACTGGCGAAGATCAAGGCTTCCTTGCAGCCCCGTGAGATCCTCCTAGTGGCTGATGCCATGACTGGCCAGGATGCGGTCAATGTGGCTGAGAGCTTTAACTCACTGCTGGAAATCAGCGGTGTGATTCTGACTAAACTCGATGGCGATGCCCGTGGCGGTGCCGCCCTGTCGATTCGCGCGGTAACCGGAAAACCGATCAAGCTGGTCGGCATGGGAGAGAAACTCGACGCCCTCGAGATTTTCCACGCGGATCGTATGGCCCAGCGCATTCTTGGCATGGGCGATGTGCTGTCTCTGATCGAAAAGGCCGAGGCGGCCATGGATCAGGATGACGCCCAGCGCATGGAGCAACAACTGCGTCAGGATGGCTTCACTTTGGAGACCTTCCGTGACCAGATGCAAACCATCAAGAAGATGGGCAACCTCGAATCGATTCTCAAGATGATTCCAGGAGCTGGCAAGGCCATGAAGCAGATGGGCAACATGCAGATGCCAGATAAAGAAATGAAAAAGATCGAGGCTATTATTAACTCCATGACCCCCCGTGAGCGGCGCGACCAGAAGATCCTCAACGGTTCGCGGCGGTTGCGTATCGCCAAGGGGAGTGGCACGACGGTGCAGGATGTTAATCAGCTTATGAAGCGCTTCGGTGAAGCGCAGAAAATGATGAAAAAGATGCAAAAAATGGGTCCTAAGGGCTTGAAAAGTCTTATGGGACGCGGAGGTGGCCTGCCTTTTTAAAATCAGGCAATCGCTAAGTAAGTACCTTTTTAGTTAATAAACTATCCAGCAATCACAACGGGAAACCGTTCGACACATCCAGGAGGAATAGCACATGGCAACAAAAATTAGACTAGCCCGTGGCGGCGCCAAGAAGAAGCCTTTTTATCAGGTGGTGGTAGCCGATGAGCGTTTCCCCCGTGACGGTCGTTTTATCGAAAACCTCGGCCAGTATGACCCGCGCCAGGACCCGGTAATGGTTAACATTGACGAAGATCGGGTTATGGAATGGCTGAAGAAGGGCGCACAGCCTACCGACACCGTGCGGCGTTTGCTGCGCGACAAGGGCCTCTGGGCCAAGTTCAAGCAGGCTTAAACAAGTCTGAATACAGGTCGGCGGCCGAGGTGGGAATGCTTCTTAAGGAAGGACTTACCCATGAAAGAGCTCATAGAATTCATCGCCAGATCTCTCGTTGAAAAACCGGAGGCGGTAACCGTCACTCAAGAAGAGGGCGGGGATGGCAGCATGCTACTTCAGCTTGCTGCCGCGCCCGAGGACATGGGCCGGATTATCGGCAAGCAGGGACGGACAGCCAAGGCTATGCGTACCCTGTTGAATGCCAAGGCCACGCGCGAAGAAAAGCGGGCCAGTCTGCAGATTCTGGAGTAATGACGAATTCTTCCATAGAGTTGCTCCGCCTAGGCGTAGTATCCGGTACTCAAGGTCTGCGCGGTGAAGTCAAGCTGCGCGGTGAAGATCCTGATTTTTCGGTGCTACTGGAGCATGATGAGCTTTTTTTACAGCCTGCCGGTGGTGCGCCACTAGCTTGCCGAATTCTGCGCCGTAGCTCGGTTCGGGGAAACCTGGTGATTAAATTGGCCGGGCTCGACTGTGTTGAAGCGGTGCAGGGCCTGATTGGTGCTGCGGTGCTGGTCGACCTGAAACAGTTGCCCGCTCTTCCGCAGGGTGCCTACTACTGGCATCAGATGCGCGGGTTGCGAGCTGTTGATAAACGGGAAGGTGAACTCGGTACCCTCGACAAACGTTTTACCACAGCGGCTCACGATATCTATGTGATCAACGGTCGCTACGGTGAGGTGATGATTCCGGCGGTAGCGCAATTTATCGCCGAAATTGATTTGGCCGAAGGTGTGGTTTTATTCGACCTGCCCGAGGGTCTGGTGCCAAAAGCTAATGATCTTTGAATTACTGACCCTATTTCCGGCGATGAGTGCTTCACCCTTTGCTGACAGTATTCTCGGCAAAGCGGTGGGTAAAGGGCTGATCAACATCTGTGCCCATAATCTGCGGGATTGGGCCGAGGGACGGCACCAGGTTACCGATGACACCCCCTATGGTGGTGGCGACGGCATGGTGCTCAAGCCGGAACCGGTGGCCCGAGCGCTGGACGAACTCCGTAGCCGAGGGCCCCGGCCCCGGGTCTTACTAATGACCCCTCAGGGACGGCCCTTTAAACAAAAACATGCCCAGCAGTTAGCCAAGGAAGAACGGCTGATTTTGGTCTGCGGCCGCTACGAAGGTTTCGATGAGAGGGTTCGTACCCTTGTCGACGACGAATTCTCCCTGGGAGATTTTGTGCTGACCGGCGGCGAATTGGCGGCGATGGTCATGATCGATGCCGTCGCCAGATTAGTTCCCGGTGTGCTAGGCAGCAGCGGCAGTGCGGTAAGCGATTCCCACTCCGATGGTTTGCTCGAGCACCCTCACTACACGCGGCCCGCACTATTTCGCGATATGGCGGTGCCTGAGGTTTTGTTGTCGGGTAATCACGGGGCTATTGCTAGCTGGCGTCGTCGCGAGCAGCTACGACGGACTCTTCAGCGCCGCCCCGATCTTCTGCAAGGGGCCGAATTGAACAAGCAGGATCGGCGTTGGCTCGAAGAACTCCGCGAGGAACAGAATGGCGGTGGCTTATGAAGCGGCCCTCCGTCGCGGTAGCATTGGTGCATCACCCTATTGTCGATAAGCGGGGCGATGTAGTTAGTAGCGCCGTGACGAATCTCGATATTCACGATTTGGCTCGCACTTCAAGAACCTACGGAGTTGACAGGGTTTATCTGGTAACTCCCCTCGTGGAGCAGCAGCAGTTGGTGGATCGCATCCTGCAACATTGGCTGCAGGGGCATGGGGCCAGCTACAATCCGAAGCGGGCGGAGGCTCTCAAGTTGGTCTCCGTGGCGGCTAGTTTGGAGGATGCTCTGGCCGACTGGCAGCACGTCAGCGGAGGAGAGCCATGGCCGGTGCTGACCGGCGCTGCAAGTCAGGGTGGTATTTCTTTTAAAAGTTGTCGGGAGAAGCTGGCCGAACGGCCACTGCTGCTGATACTAGGTACCGGTTGGGGCCTGGCGCCGGAACTTTTTGAACGAGGTTGGACGGTGCTGGAACCGATTGTCGGGGCCGGCGATACTTACAATCATTTGCCTGTGCGCTCGGCAGCTGCGATTATGCTCGATCGACTGCTAGGGGCGGTAGAACGCTAAACGATAAAACCGAACACAACAGCTCATCGCTGAGGAGGAAGATATGAATATTATTGATCGTTTGGAAATGGAACAGATGAAGAAGAACATCCCGGCTTTTAAAGGCGGAGATACCCTGCGGGTTCACGTCAAGATTGTCGAGGGCGACAAGCAGCGGATCCAGGTCTTTCAAGGGGTCTGCATCAAGCGTATGAACCGCGCCTTGGGTTCAACCTTTACTGTACGTAAGGTTTCCGGCGGCATGGGTGTTGAGCGTGTTTTCCCTCTCCATTCACCAATTGTCGATAAAATCGAAGTGTTGATGGTTGGTCGCGTGCGCCGGGCCAAGCTCTACTACCTGCGCAAGCTGCAGGGTAAAGCCGCTCGTATTCGGGAAAAGCGTACTGCATAACCGGATAAGCTTTTTGAAAAAGGCCCCGGCATCTGTCGGGGCCTTTTTTATTCTTCAGCTAATTGTTTAGAGATTCAGATTTTGATCTGCTAAAGCCCTGCCGATTGAGGCGACCTGTTCATTCGGCGCTGATGTTGTGGGGCTATTTCTGTTCATTCAACACATCGCATAGAAAGATTGATGGTGACCCTGGACCTATTTCCACCGGCAGAGGAGCATCCCCTGCAGTTCGAAAGGCGCCTGCAGAGGCAGGGCTACAAGGTTGTGGCGGGAATTGACGAGGCCGGTCGTGGTCCCTTGGCTGGGCCGGTATTGGCAGCTGCCGTGGTGTTGCCGAAGCACTTCGAGCTACCGGGCCTGACCGATTCGAAGAAACTCTCTCCGGCGGCTCGAGAGCGGCTCTTCCCTCTGATTCGCCAGCAGGCCCTGGCGGTGGGCATTGGTCTTGCCAGTCCGGCGGAGATCGATCAGATCAATATTCTGCAAGCCACTTTGCAGGCCATGTTGCGGGCTGTCAGCAGGCTAGCGCTGAGCCCTGACTATCTTCTTATTGACGGTATCACGCCGCTACCCCATTCACTTCCCCAGCAGACCCTCAAAAAAGGCGATAGCCGTTCTCTGTCCATTGCTGCTGCCTCGGTGGTTGCCAAAGTGGTGCGGGATCGATTGATGGTTCATTATGATCGGGTTTTTCCCGACTATGGTTTCGCCGGACACAAGGGCTATGGTAGCGCCGCCCATCGCCAGGCCATTGACCGCTTCGGCCCCTGCCCGATTCATCGGGCCACCTTTCGTGGAGTCAAGGAGCATCTGTCGGTTCGCACAGGCCTCTGATCTGGCCGTCACTCGTCAACTCTACTTTTGGTCTGCAGTATTCCTTTATGGTTCTTCTTAGTTTGGCTCCTACCTCATCGCGTATAACGGCAGCCCCTTGATGCGTCGATTCAGTAGAGATGGCAATAATTGCCCATCGCCTCAGCCATTACGCTCACGCAAGGTCGCAATTTTCCCTTCGGCTTCTTCGTGGGTCAAGACAGCTGACTGTGGTTCGAGGGTACGCCTTTCACCAAGAAACATCGAGACCTCAACGACATGGGTGCCGTGGTCATAAAATGTTACAATCGCACCATAGTCGATAAATTCATAAACCTTTTCCAAAACATTCTCCTGCCCAATGGCGGGATTATCCCCGCGGCTGTTGCAATATATTATTCAAAAACCCTGGGGATAAAATCAATAAGCAAATATTTAGAACTTTCTAGGAGTCCGTCGGTCAATGTGGGCCGAATTTGCAGCCCGCTTATGGATAATCCGACAGCCTCCCAAGAATGCCGTTGTCGACCTTTTGACGTATATCTACCAAAGGGTAACAATCACCTTTTGTGACGGGCCGCACAAATCTTGCATGGATTGCAGTGATGGGCGCTTTATAGGTACGCTTTTTTGACAACCCCGGTTTTATCCCTGTTCTTGGCGGGGGGACTTGGTATAATCGAACATAATGGCGGCGCAAAAAGTCGGCCCTACGGCATTTTCCCAGGATCTCGACATGCTCAATGTATGCCTTTTGCCCTGTAAAAATACTAAGCCTTGTAGAACGCAATGTTTGCTGAGCCGTCCTATAGGTTTTTGCGAGTCCATTGGTACATAAAGTCGTCTAAACGAGACACTTAACCGGCACGACGTACCTGTTGTATCACGAATCTTGATCTAGGGTTATAATGGTTCAAACGAAGTCTCTTGCCTAGAGGTCCCATGCAACTGTTTCGATTAACTGTGGCGCAAAAAATTGCCTTAGGGTATCTGCTGGTCGTTAGTTTTTGTCTGGCGGCCATCATCTATGCCTTATTGTCCCTTAGTAGCCTGATGGGCCACTCGGAGCAATTGGTTTCCGTCGAATTCCGCACCTTCACCTTATCGCGGGATCTTGCTCGCAGTCTTTTGGACCAGGAACGATTGGAAAGACAGATTCTGGTTTTGCGAGATGCTTCCATGCTGTCGTTGCTCGATAGTCGACAACAAGAAGTTGCCAGCACGTGGCGCCAGATGACGGTTATTTCTCAAGATGAATATTTTAGCCAGCTGCAGAAGACCTACGTCATGTTTGATCAAGCCAGCCGCAAGGGCTTGTCATTGCTGACAGAAGAGAACTGGGATGCGGCAGAGCAGCATTCCTTAGAGGCTCTGTCGCCGAGCCGCGACAGGCTGCTTAAGCGTCTTGAGAGGTTTCGCCAGCGCCGCGAAGAGGCCATGGACGATACCATACGACTCTATGCCGGCGATATTCGCCAGGGTTATCGCCTGACGCTGGCTCTGGCTTTTGCCGGCATCAGTCTCGCGGCTCTAGTGGCAGTTGGGGTCATTCTCAAGATCCATCGGTCCATCGGGCAGCTCACCCGTGCCACCAAGGCCATCGCCGAAGGCAGTTATGACTATCCCCTTACCCTGGAAAGTCATGACGAATTTGGACATCTAGCCCGGCATTTTTCCGACATGGCTGAAAAACTTAGGGTTCTGGAACAACTTCACCTCGATGCCAATCCCCTAACTCGACTGCCTGGCAACCTGACCATCAAGAGCGAATTGGAAAGCCGTATCAACGACGGCCACCCCTTTGCTCATATCTATGTCGATATAGATTATTTCAAGGCTTATAATGATCGTTACGGTTATCAATCCGGCAGCGATGTCATCTCCCAGGTTGGGGATATGGTCAAGGATGTTGGCACCCAATTCGGCACTCCTCAGGATCTTATCGGTCACATCGGCGGTGACGATTATGTGCTGTTGAGTACCCCGGATCGCGCCGAGCAGATCGCAGCGGAATTGATCAAGGCCTTTGATGCCCTGGTGCCCGAGCTCTATAATGAAAAAGATCGACAGATCGGTTATTTTAGAGGAATGGACCGTTATGGAGTCGAGCGGGAATTCCCCCTGCTGTCCATGTCCATCGCCATCGTCTGCTCCAATAATTTATCCAACCCCTCGGCTGAAGCTATTGGCCGCGAGTGCGCCAAGATGAAAGAACACTTGAAAAAGTTGCCTGGCAGCAACTACCTCATCGACCGCCGCGAGCTACGTTGATCATGCGCCTACTGTTTTGCCTTTCTCTCATGTTTTTGTTCACTGGCTGCACGGCGGGAGTCCTGCCCCCGTGGCTGACCCCACCTGATCAACAGATTTTTGTACAGGGAATGGAAGAATTTGATTCAGCAGGGGGAGAGCCTGAAGCTTTTGCGGTCTTGCAACAGAATTACCCTGACAGTCTCTGGACCGCAAGGGCTCAGACCATTCAGAAGCTGTCGGAGATCATCCAAAAACAGCAGAAAGCCATCAGCCGACAGGCAGCCAACCAGACAGCAAGCAGCCAGCAGAACCAAAAGCTTCAGCAACAGATCGAGTCACTAGAAAACGATCTTGAAACGCTGGCAGCTGAACGCACAAAGTTACGGCAGCTGTTGATCGAACTAGAACAGCGCGATCGATAGCCAGAAGACTCCTTTCATTGCCAGGGTACAAGGTGCCCGGTATCCTCTTCCCTCCTGGTTTCAGCCGACCTTCATACTTTCCATCAGGCAGTTCATTTTTGGTGTTTGTTCAATTGGCTCCATGGATATGGTGCCATTCAACGCTGATCTCAGGGTATTCTTGACCAATAAAAATTGAGATGAGTTTAAAGAGGAAATGGCAAACAGGAGGGAAACAGTTCAAACAGAACAGCCTGACGCCGCAGAGACCAGGCCGCAACCTCAGGCCACCATTCGCTAGGACGGTCAACAATGGTCAGCAGCTACGCCAA
>JAIOSZ010000211.1 GCA_021107335.1 Desulfuromonadaceae bacterium
AGCAACCTTGTGCTGTTTATGAGATGATTGCAGCGGTCCTTTTGTTGCAAATTCAAGCGCCATGCTAGCAGAACCGAGAAGTCCCGGCAACAAGGAGAACCTATCGGCACGGAAGCTTTGCATAATGAACTGTTTTGCGTATAATCTCATGAGTCGATTCACCTGCTTAGCACCCTTCCGCTTAATCGATTGAGGTCTCGATGAATTGCAACAGCTCCTTTGCGCAGCCCCCCTCCCATATAAATAACAGCCTCTCCCTGCTGACATTACTGGTCCTGGCCATCCTGCTCAACCTATCCGCGACCCAAGTCGGCGCAGACCAGTCAACCACTGAATTAGACATGACCGACACGGCCCCCATGCAGCATCATAATCAGCAGGCCGAACAGCAGGCTCCACAACACCAGCATGATCATACAACCCAGATGATGCCGGACAACCAGGTCGGTATTGATGAGAAGCTTGGCGAGTTCATCCCCCTTGACCTGAACTTTCGGGATGAAAACGGACAGACGGTGGTCTTGAGTGATCTAATTTCCGGTCCAACAATCATCGCCCCCATCTCCTACAGCTGCCCCAACGTCTGCGCCTTTCGGCAAGCCGATCTGGCTCGCAACCTGCCAGCGATCAAGCTGCAACCGGGACAGGATTACCGAGTACTGTCGATCAGTTTCGATGAAAAGGACACTCCGGCGGCGGCCCGGGCGGCACGTAAGACCTATCTGACCGCCATGAGACAACCCTTTCCGGAGCAAGGCTGGAGATTTCTTACCGGCGAGGCCGACGCCAGCCGGGCTCTGACCGCAGCAGCCGGCTATAGCTACCTGCGCCAAGGCAACGATTTTCTGCATCCGGTGGTGATCTTCGTCGTTACCGGCGAAGGCCGCATCGTCCGCTATCTACATGGCACCCGCATGCTGCCCATGGATTTGACTTTGGCTCTTACCGAGGCCAGCGAGGGGCGCCTCGGCAGCACCATCCGCAAGGTGGTACGTTTCTGTTTCAGTTACGACTCGCAACAAAAGCACTATGTGTTCAATCTACTGCGTATCTCCGCCACGGTGATCTTGATCACCGCCGGTGGATTTCTGCTGTTCCTGTTCATCTCTGGTCGCAAACGCTAATCTCGCTGCCAGCAGGTTCGTGGCCGGATATCTACGCAGTTTCTTAACTAAGCACGGAAAGCTGTCACCCTATGTCCCAGCAAAATGACCGCGGTTTTCTTCAGGCTTCCAACCTACAGCCGCTGCTCTTCGACTGGATTTTCTCCGTCGACCATAAACGCATCGGCCTGCTCTATCTCTACTCTGTCTGCGCTTTTTTCCTCGCCGGCATGGTGTTGGGCCTGCTGATCCGACTGGAGCTCATCGCTCCCGGACCGACTATCGCCACGGCTCAGACCTACAACGCCCTGTTCACCTTGCACGGCGTGGTGATGATCTTTCTGTTCATCATTCCCGGCATTCCCGCCGCCTTCGGCAACATCATGCTGCCTTTGCAGATCGGCGCTCAGGACGTGGCCTTTCCGCGGCTCAATCTCCTGTCTTGGTGGCTCTATATCCTTGGCGCTTTTATGGCCCTGACCTCCTTGTTCAGTGGAGGCGGCCCTCCGGATACCGGCTGGACCTTTTATGTGCCCTTCGCCTCCGAGACTCCGACCAACGTCTCGCTCGCTCTGCTGGCGGTATTCATCATCGGTTTTTCCTCGATTCTGACCGGAGTCAACTTCGTCACCACCATCCATCGTCTGCGGGCGCCGGGCATGCACTGGGGTCGACTGCCCCTGTTCATCTGGTCCCTCTACGCCACCGCTTGGGTACAGATTCTCGCCACACCAGTCCTCGGCATCACCGTAATTCTGGTGATGGTCGAACGGCTCATCGGCCTCGGCCTGTTCGACCCAGCCCGAGGTGGCGATCCGATCCTTTATCAACATCTGTTCTGGATCTATTCACATCCTGCAGTGTACATCATGGTATTACCAGCCATGGGGGTAATCTCGGAGATCATTCCGGTCTTTTCCCGCAAACCGACTTTCGGTTACAAGGCCATCGCCGCTTCAAGTGTGGCCATCGCCGCCGCAGGCTCCCTAGTCTGGGGACATCATATGTTCGTCAGCGGCATGAGCGACACCGCAATCATGGTCTTCTCCCTGTTGACCTTTCTGGTGGCTATTCCGTCGGCGGTCAAAGTCTTCAACTGGGTAGCCACTCTCTACCGAGGCTCCATCTCCCTTGAGCCGCCGATGCTCTTTGCCCTGGCTTTCGTGTTCCTTTTTTCCATCGGTGGTCTGACCGGTCTAGTCCTGGGCTCAGCGTCTGCCGACGTACATGTCCACGACACTCATTTCGTCGTCGGCCATTTCCATTACATCATGTTCGGCGGCACCGGCTTCGCCTTCTTTGCCGCTCTGCATTACTGGCTGCCAAAGGTTTTTGGCCGCATGTACAACATAAAAATAGCCACCATTGCCTGGGCTATCATCTTCGTCGGTTTTAACCTGCTCTACTTTCCAATGATGTTGGTCGGTCTGCACGGCATGCCCCGCCGTTACTACGATTATCTGCCCCAATTCCAAAACCTCAATGTGATTGCTACCGTCGGCTCCTGGGTGTTGGCCATCGGCTTGTTGCTGATGTTCGCCAATCTCTATCGGGGCATACGTCGTGGTACGGCAGCAGGAAACAATCCCTGGCAGGCCGCCACCCTGGAATGGGTGGTTACTTCGCCACCGCCAGGGGAAAACTTTTCCCAACCGCCGCAGGTCACCCATGACCCGTACGACCTGCAGCAGGCAGGCAAGCCATGACCACACAACGCGATGCGTTCGGTGCCCGTCTCGGAATGTGGCTGTTTCTGTTTTCAGAGCTGCTACTGTTCGGTGGTCTTTTTCTGCTCTACGCCGTCTACCTGGCCCGCTATCCCTCCGAATTTGCAGCCGGCGGCCAGCAACTCGACACCCTGCTCGGAACCGGCAACACGCTGCTACTCATCACCAGCAGCCTGACCGTAGCCCTGGCATTGAGTGCCTTGCAACAGGGTAGGCGCCAGCTCTGCCAGATGCTGCTTTGTGCCACAATACTGGCTTCACTGCTTTTCTTGACCATCAAAGGGATCGAATGGCAGGCTAAATTCGGCCACGGTCTCTTCCCCGGTGGCGCTGAGCTGGAAACCCTGCCGGCGGGCCAGCAAATATTTTTCAGCCTCTATTTCGTGACCACCGGCCTGCACGGCTTACACGTATTGATCGGTGCGGCACTGTTACTGTGGACCCTCGGACTGACTCGCAAGGGCCTGGTCTCTGCAGAGAATCCGGTCATGCTGGAAAACAGCGCTCTTTACTGGCACTTGGTGGACCTGATCTGGATCTTCATCTTCCCCCTGTACTATCTGCTACTGTAACGAGGGATTTATGAATCAAACTACCCATGGAGCTCTAAGCTTTCGCTGCCTGACCACCGTCTGGATTCTATTACTGGTCCTGACCGGGATAACCGTCGGGGTTTCCCATCTCGATCTCGGCGCCATCAATATCTGGGCCGCCCTCGGTATCGCCACGTTGAAAGCGAGCCTGGTCGTGTTCTATTTTATGCACCTGAAGCACGAACCCCGACTGTTGGTAATCTGTCTGTTTATCGCTTTGTTGACCTTGGCCGCTTTTATCGGCCTGACTTTTTTAGACGTTTTATATCGTTGAGTCTAACTGTGACCAATTTGCCTTTTTCGACTATTGAAGCTGTCGATGCCGTTTTTCTTTATATCTTCGGCATCTCCGGCCTACTGCTGCTCGGCATAACCGCGACTATGGTGGTGTTCGTGATCCGCTACCACCATCGCCGTCATCCCCAGCCGCAACCAAGCCCCAGCTCCAAACTCTGGCTGGAGTTGGTCTGGACCCTGATCCCGACCCTGATCGTGCTAAGTATGTTCTGGTACAGTTGGGAGGGCTATCTGAAGTTGAGTGATGTGCCGCCCGATGCCCTTAAGGTACAGGCTGAAGGCCGCAAGTGGTCCTGGAGCTTCATCTACGAAAACGGTCGCAGCAGCGACCGTCTTTACGTGCCTGTGGGCCGAGCAGTACGGGTGGCGATCACCTCAAAGGACGTGCTGCACAGCCTCTACATTCCGGCCTTCCGCGTCAAAAAGGACGCGGTACCCGGCATCAGCACCTACGTCTGGTTCCGAGCCCCGGAAACCGGCTCCTTTGATCTGTTTTGCGCCGAGTACTGCGGCGTCAGCCATTCGTCCATGATCACCACCGTCGAGGCCCTGCCGCAAGAACAGTTCGACGCCTGGCTGAAACAGGGCAAAAAAGCGGCACCGGTCGAAGGACCTGCCCTGCTCACTCGCCATGGTTGCAGTGGCTGTCATTCTCTCGATGGAAGTCAGCGGGTCGGGCCGACATTTCAGGGCCTGTTCGGTCGGCAGGTACAAGTAGTGAGCAAAGGACAGGAACAAAACCTGACGGTCGATCGAGACTATGTACAGCGCTCCATCCTGGAACCCCAGGCCGATCTGGTGCGGGGCTATGCGCCGGTCATGCCTTCGTATCAGGGACAGATTCCGGAGGATGAATTAGAGCTTTTGGTCGACTATCTGTGCAGCGAGGCGCTATCGATACCTCCGGCAGGTCCATGATCGCCGCCCTGCTAAGGATCCGACTCTGTACCGCGGTGGCGGCAGCCGCCATGGTGGGCTGGTTGCTCTGTCCAGGAGCTTCAGGGGCTATTGCCTTGCCACTGAGCATAGGCACTTTACTACTGGCCATGGCCGGCACCATGCTCAATCAGGTCCAGGAGAGACACAGCGACGCCCGTATGCGACGCACCCG
>JAIOSZ010000296.1 GCA_021107335.1 Desulfuromonadaceae bacterium
CACACTGTTCCAGAGGGCTGATCCAGATGGCCCGACCACGAACCAGAATGTCTTCTTCCAACACCGCGTACCCTAAAGCCTGCTTATTGGGGAAATGGTGGTACAAAGCCCCTTTGGTCAAGCCGGTAGTGGCCAAAATGCGGCTCAGGCTGGCGGCCTGAAACCCGTGGAGATGAATTTCCTGAGCGGCCGCATCGAGAATCGTTTGCCGAGTATGGTCTGAGTTTCTACTTAGCTTCATACCGACCAGTATGTATGTTGCGGTCTTCATTGTCAATAGTCGTTCTGGCAAAATTCTCACTAACGGAATCAAGCGGCCCCATTGAACGCCATAGACAGTAAGACACACACCACGAAAACATAACTGGATATAAACGTTCTGCACGGGGATCCCCTCCCCACCATACGGCCTCCTACTCCATAGCGGATCTTGAATTTCTTTTTCATTTTGTTCTTGACTGAATCGCTCAACTTCTCTATCTTGAAATTCGATTTCAGTTTCACAGCCATCATTCAGGAGGATTCAATGTCTTTAAATGACCTGCGCCGCGGTCAGCGTGGCACTATCATCAACGTCCCCGATGAAAATTTACGTATCCAATTGTTGCGCTTCGGTATCATTAACGGCACTCAGGTCAGCTGCCATTGCAAACTTCCTTTCGGCCCCGTGGTCCTTAAATATGGCGGCCAGGAAATCGCCCTCGGCCGCGATATCGCCCGTCAGGTGACGATCAAAGCCGTACTGTAGCTGTCTGAAAAAGCAAAGCTTATTACCGCCATCCCGGAGAAATAGTCAAAATGTCCCCATCCTGCTGCAGTAATACGGCCTGCGTCGAAGCGGGCCAACGCAACATCGTTCTGGTCGGCAACCCCAACGTTGGTAAATCAATCTTCTTTAGTGCCTGGAGCGGTATTTATGCCGACGTGTCCAACTTTCCCGGCACGACGGTAGAGATCAGCCGCGGAAAAATCGGCGAGGATATACTTCTCGACACTCCAGGGGTCTACGGAGTTTCATCCTTTAATGATGAGGAGCGAGTCGCCCGTGATGTGATTCTGACCGCCGATCTGGTCGTTAATGTCGTTGACGCCACCCACCTGGAGCGCGACCTATTTCTGAGCCTGCAGTTGGCCGATATGGGTATCCCCATGGTGGTGGCCCTGAACTTCTGCGACGAAGCTGAAACCCTTGGCATACGGGTCGACACCAAATCACTTGAAGAACGACTGGGCGTACCGGTGGTCTCAACCTCTGCGGTTAAAAACCGCGGACTTAAAGAGGTCTTTGCCGCCCTGCCCCTTGCTCGTGCCGGTCTTTCCCATCCCGAAATTGATCAGGCGGTAACCAACCTTCTGGACCGCATCGATACACGCCCCGAGGCACTCATGGTGCTTGAAGGAGACGAAGTTGTCGCTGAGCGGCACGGTGTCGCTCCAGAGAACGACAGGGAGCGGGTTTATCTGTTGCGCCGACAGCGAGCCAACGACATCGTGGCCGCTACCGTTAACCGTCCAGAAAAATCGGCACGGTTTCGTGATCTGATAGGAAGACTGTGCCTGCATCCGGCTAGCGGTCTACTGATCCTGGGAGCGGTATTGTGGGGCTGCTACCAACTGATCGGGGTCTGGGTGGCCGGTGACATTGTCGGCCTCACTGAAGAAGCGATCATGCAGGGCCATTGGGAACCGTGGATTCGGGGTCTGGTGGATCCCCTGGTGGCAGAAAGTTCGGTTCTCGGCCAGATCCTCATCGGCGAGTTCGGCCTGTTGACCATGACAATTACTTACTTGCTCGGCCTGCTGCTGCCGCTGGTTGTCGGCTTTTACGTCGCCCTGTCCCTTCTTGAAGACTCGGGCTACCTACCGCGCCTGGCCACCTTCGTCGACCGGTTGATGACGTCCATCGGCCTTAACGGCCGGGCCATCATTCCGGTTATCCTCGGCTTCGGTTGCGTCCAGCTCGGTACCATCACCACCCGTATCCTCGGCTGCAAACGGGAGCGCACCATCGCCACGGCGATCCTTAACTTCGTAGTACCCTGCAGCGCTCAGATCGGTGTCATTGCCGGCATGTTGGCCGCGGTCGGCTTCATGCTCAGTCTGACCTACGTGGCGGTTATCTTCACCTGCCTGGCGGTGCTCGGCACAGTACTCAACAAAGTTATCCCAGGTCAGAGCAGCGCCCTGCTCATCGACTTGCCCCCCATGCGCTTGCCGCGCCCCGCAAATGTGCTGCGCAAAACCGTCATTCGCTCCTTTTTCTTCATGAAGGAAGCCTACATCTGGTTCTTTGCCGGTTCACTGGGCGTGTCTCTGCTGCAGGTGAGCGGCGGCCTCAAAGCCTGGCAGGACCTGGTTGCCCCCTTAACCGTAGGTTGGCTGCACCTTCCCAAGGAGGCAGCAACTGCCTTTGTCATGGGCATGGTCCGCCGTGATTTCGGAGCAGCAGGCCTGACCGATCTAACTCTTTCCCCCTGGCAGGTAGTCGTATCCCTGGTGGTTATCACCCTGTTCGTACCCTGCATCGCCAGCCTGATGATCCTGTTCAAGGAACGCGGGTTTAAAGAAGCCACCACCGTATGGCTAGGAGCCTGGGTACTGGCCTTTGGCGTTGGCGGCCTGCTGGCCCAGATCGTCCTTTAGGAGCTGCCATGAAACAGGTCAGCAAAACCCAACATTCCGGCCATCAAGCCGCAACCTGCCCCGGGTGCGGCTGCCCACTGAAGGACCGTAGTTGGCGGCAGTGCCCACGCTGCCGCCGGGAATTGGAATCCTGTAGTGGCTGCGGCAACTGCGGACGCCACTAACTTATTTCGCTCTCGAGCGTATCTTAACTATTTCAATAAACGAGGAGGTTTACTGTGTTCAGCTACCCAACCCGAACCTTAAATCTGATGGCCCTGGTCGCAGCGCTGGTACTAATGGCCGGAGCGGCATTTGCAGCTCCCCAAAGCGAAATCGAAAAGCTGAAACAGCGTATTGCAGCGTTAGAAGCAGAACAAACCGCCACCCTCAGCGCTGACGACAAGGCTTCTCTGTCCCTTTCTGGCCTGGCGCAAAAGGTTTCCTTGAGCGGCCTGATCGAAGTAGAAGCCGGCTATATCGATGTCGATTCTGACGACCCTGCAGCAGATGGAAACGAGAGCGACCTGGTGCTGGCTACTGTGGAACTCGGCATCGACGCCGACTTCATCCAACACGTCTCCGGCCATGTTTTGCTGCTGTGGGAGGAAGATGAAGAAAGCGATCACCTGATCGTCGATGAAGGCTATATCCGCCTCGACGGTGAAGACGTCGTCCCCCTCTACCTGCAGGTTGGCAAGATGTACGTGCCCTTTGGACAC
>JAIOSZ010000102.1 GCA_021107335.1 Desulfuromonadaceae bacterium
CCCGAGCGTTTTAGCAAACAACTTGCGAAAGAGGGGCCGCCCAAAGAAATTTGTGTCGCTGCAGGATGGCTCTGGGGTTGTTAAGCTTCTCCTTACCTGCGTGACGGTATGCTCCACGCAGTGGTAAGGCACTTTTTGCTTCCTTTTTGTTGCCGTTTGGATAAAAAGGAAGGCGTCTGACGGGACGCGACCCGTCGGTCTTGCTTTTTGCTTGTGACTGGCTGAACACTGTAACCTTTAGTTCGCCGGTCCCGGCCGGCCGCCGGGTTACTTTCTTTGCTGGACCCAAAGAAAGTAACCAAAGAAAGGGCCTGGCTGTCGCCGGACTTCTGTCGCGTAAGTCATCGAATTAATGGCACAATATTGTGGTGTCGCAGCTAGCCGCTTCGATGTCAGCTCTCCTGTCATTGGAGCAGCCTGCAGGCGGCCGTCAACAGAGTGTAACGCAGCAACGTTGCAGATGCGTTGTTGGTTTTAAAGTCCAGCAGCCCCTTCGATCACCGTTAGCAAGAGAAACGGCCCGAGCGTTTTAGCAAACAACTTGCGAAAGAGGGGCCGCCCAAAGAAATTTGTGTCGCTGCAGGATGGCTCTGGGGTTGTTAAGCTTCTCCTTACCTGCGTGACGGTATGCTCCACGCAGTGGCAAGGCACTTTTTGCTTCCTTTTTGTTGCCGCTTGGATAAAAAGGAAGGCGTCTGACGGGACGCGACCCGTCGGTCTTGACTCTCCGCTGAATTGTGCTGAAACAAGAGATCACAAAATCAGCATACCGAGGTTAGGCCATCGAAGCCTTCACCGTTTATAGTTTAGGAGACGCCGAGCACAGCCCGCCACTTCAGATAATTCCATGCAGCGGCCCACCGGGCGCACCAAGAGCATCCACCCTCTTTTCAATAGCAGGATCATCTTCCAAACCCGGCGCATGATGATCCTTGCGCCGAGCATCGATCACCAGCGCACCGCTACAACCCCAATGCTTAGAGACCGTTTGCGCACCGATACCGTAACTATCGACAGCCGGATCAGAACGAGTAAAGGTGGTCCAGAGAAAGTTATTCAGATTCAGGGCAGCCCAGGAGCTGTCGTCTGCCAATACGATCAGTGGAAACCGATTAATACTCTGCCCGGGATTAATCGAAGCGCAGAACGACTGTGCTGTGGCATCGGTTTCACCGCGAACGGCACAGTGGGCTGGACTCTCGATAACCAGTATCCCAGGCAAGGCGATGCGCGGATTGCTGAATCCAACCGGTAGACAGAGATCCCCAGGCAGTTCGGCGGGTAATTGCCGACGCACCGAACCGGTCGCTGCGATTACCAGTTTGGAGCCCTGTTGAAAGCCGCTACCGGAATAGTCGAGGGTATCGATGGTGGTGCGGGTATGAAAGTGCAGGTCCCGTTGCCAGTCGACCCGCTCTAAAAGATGGCGGAAGAAGGCCGGGATATCGTGGATGTCGAGTTGCGGGTTGTCCTGACGGGCGACGATAAACAGGTATTTGGCCAGGGAGAGCTGGCCGGTGCCGAGCAGGGCACTGGCCTGGGTCAACAGTTCCTGCGGGGCCTGTTGTTCGGCAAAGGGAGCATAACGCTCGCTACCGATGGCTAGCAGCAGCGGGTGAACGCCGGCGGCATCGACGGCATGCACCGCCTGCACGCCGGGCACTAGTTCGGGGATCAGCGGCCCGGTCAGCTCATGAATAAAGGCACCAAAGGTACTGTCCTCTTGGGGCGGACGACCCACGCTGGTAAAGGGCCAGATGGCATCGCGCCGATGACTGACCCGATCCACTGCCAGTACAGGAAAGTCGTGTTGCAAACTGTAGTAGCCGAGGTGGTCGCCAAAGGGACCTTCCGGCAGAGTTTTATTCGGGATCACCGTGCCGCTGATGCAGAAATCGACCTCGGCTGGCACCGGCAACTGGCCGGGTTGGCAGATAAGAGGCACGCGCCGCCCACCGAGAAGGCCGGCAAAGCAGAGTTCTGGCATGCCTTCCGGCAGGGGCATGACCGCCGCCATAGTCAGACTCGGCGGGCCTCCAACGAAAATGTTGACACGAAAAGGCTCGCCTTTCTCCAAGGCTTCGCTATGGTGGCAGCCGATGCCGCGATGGAGCTGGTAGTGCAAGCCGATCTCATGGTTCAGGCGGTAGCGGTTGCCGGCCAGTTGCACTCGATACATGCCTAGATTGGAATGGCGCCAGCCGGGGCGACTGGCGCTTTCCGAATAGACCTGGGGCAGGGTGATGAAGGGCCCGCCGTCCTTGGGCCATGACTTGAGTTGCGGCAACTGTTCAATGCTGGTCTGGCAGTCGAGGGCCGGGCCAGTGCCTACCTTGCGAGGCAGTAGTTGCAGGGCGCCACGCAGGGTGCTCGGCCAGGCTGCCGGGGATTTTAGCAGGCGCGTGGGGTCGGTTTTGAGGGATAGAAGGTGCTGGACAGTTTGCAGTTTATCGCGAAACAGAAAGCGGGTGCGTTCCAAGGTGCCAAACAGGTTGCCGAGCATTGGAAAAGAGCAATCTTTTACCCGAGTAAAGAGCAGGGCCGGTCCACCGGCCTGATAGACCCGGCGCTGTACGGCAGCAATCTCCAGCTCGGCGTCGAGTTCGATATTGATACGCAGCAGTTGGCCGCTTCGTTCAAGTTCATGCACGCATTCGCTGAGGTTTCGATAGCCCATGGGTTGGGTTCCTGTTGAAGGTCTA
>JAIOSZ010000175.1 GCA_021107335.1 Desulfuromonadaceae bacterium
GGTTATGACATATTCTGTCGCTAGACAGTGTTAGCCTTTCTTCCATAACAAGGAGGAAAGGTCATGAATGTTGAGGAGTTACGACGTAATTTCCCGGATGAAGCGAGTTGCCGGGCATTCTTTGAATCCGTAATCTGGCCCAACGGCCCCGTTTGCCCCCATTGCCACGGAAAGAAAGCCTGGGCGTTTCGCAGCCCCAAGGTCCGAGCGGGGCTTTACGAATGTGCCGACTGCAGCAAGCAGTTTACCGTGACCACCAAGTCCGCTTTTCATGGCACCAAGTTGAGCCTATGGATCTGGCTGCAGGCCATGTATTCCTTGATCTTCTCCAGCAAGGGGGCTTCTTCGGTGTTCATGGCCCAGTGGCTGGGAATATCTCAAAAATCTGCCTGGAAGATGCTGCATGCGCTACGTACGATCATGGCCATCCACCAGAGCGCACTGCCAAAATTGCAGGGCATCGTCGAACTGGACGAGAAATATCTCGGCGGCAAACCCCGCTATCAGCCAGGCGTCAAACATAAGCGTGGTCGCGGCACCAAAAAAGCCTGTATTGCGGTGGCGGTTCAGCGTCAAGGGCCGGTTCGGGCCACGCTCGTAACCGGTGACAGCTTGTCAGTGTTACAACCACTGATCCAAAAGATCGTCAGTACCGAGGCTCATTTGATGAGCGATGAATTACCGGCCTATCGCGTAATCGGCCAGGATTTCGCGGCCCATGAAACCGTTCGTCACGGACAGAAAGAGTTTGTTCGCGGGCCGGTGCACAACAACACTGCCGAATCCTATAATGCCCTTTTGGAAAGAGCCAAACAGGGTGTTTATCACTGGATGAGCAAAAGGCATCTGCCGCTTTATACGTCGGAAGCCGCTTTTCGCTGGAACCAGCGTGTGCCTGTCACAAGAACCATCCAGCGAGGAAAACATCGCGGCAAAGTTCGAACCACAATGAAACCATTGCCGCTACTGGAGCAGTTCAAAAATCTGTTGCGTTTTGCTCCGGCTTGTCAGATCCGCAGGACAAAAAACTCAGGTATCCGACACTTGCCGGCCGCAATACCTTTGTTTGGGTTATAGAACCGATAATTAATGTACATTTTTTCAAGGCTCCCCCTTTTTGCTATACTTCTTATAAATGAAAACCTCTGCATTCCTTCTAGCCAAGGTCCGGTAACATATGAATGAAACGGCTGCCTGGCAACTCTTTGAATCCTATTTTCTGGCCATTCTGCTCGGCGCCTTGATGGGCCTGGAGCGAGAGCGGCAGGAACAGAGACTGGCCGGTCTTCGCACCTTTATCCTGGTAACGCTGCTCGGTGCCGTCTGCGGCAGCATGGCTCTCAATGGTTCCTATCCATGGATGGTTCCTGCGGGCCTTATAGCCATCACCGTTCAGTCGGCCACGGTCCAGTTCCTTCGTCTCAAAGGAGATCTGGCGCCAGGACTGACCACCTCCATCGCCCTCTTGGTGGCTTATGGCATCGGGGTTCTGCTGGCAACCGGCCACACTGTGCCTGCTGTGGCCATCAGCCTGGCGACCACGGTCATTCTCTATTTCAAGCTGCAGATGCACGAATTCTCCCGCCGCCTGAAACAACGGGATCTCTATGCCATTTTTCAGTTCATTCTGGTGGCTTTTATTATTTTACCGATTCTGCCCAACCGAGGTTTCGGCCCCTACCTGGCATTAAATCCCTACAATATCTGGCTAATGGTGGTGATCATCAGCGCCATCAACCTGAGCGGCTATATCACCCTCAAAGTAGCCGGACAACGTTGGGGCGGACCGGTACTCGGCCTTCTCGGAGGCATTGTCTCCAGCACTGCCACCACCCTGTCGTTCAGTCGCTACACCCGAGACAACCCAAGCTTCTCCCAAGCGGCAGCTCTGGTGGTCTCCCTCGCTTCAACAGTGGTGCTAGTGCGCGTGGCCTTTCTGATCGGCATGATCCACCCCACCCTACTGGCCGGCCTGGCTCTCCCCATGGGCGCCATGTTTGTCGGCGGCCTGATCCCCGTCTTTGTGATTTGGCGTAATACCCCGGGGGGCGATGGCCCGATGCCCAACACCAAAAACCCGGTGGGACTGCCACAAGCTCTGCTTTTCGGCCTGCTCTACGCCGCGGTCATTCTCGCTGTTTCTGCAGCCAAGGACTATCTCGGAGACAGCGGGGTCTACATCGTGGCTCTGATCTCTGGCCTAACCGACGTCGATGCCATTACCCTCTCCAACGCACGCCTGGTTAAACAAGGTTTTCTGAGCGTTTCCCAGGCCCACATCAGCATCCTTATCGCTCTCGTCTCCAACCTCTGCTTCAAACTCGGCCTCGTCGGATTTTTCAGCACTAAACTGATGTTCCGCTGGACCCTGTGCTGCTTTGTCTGCCTCGCCCTGCCCGCCCTGTTGATTCTGATTTAAAATCATAAAAATATATCCAACGCCACGACGGGTCGAACGTTCATCCGTCACCCTATCAGGAGCCACGCCTGGTCCTGTTTGGAGACTCCGTCAAGTCCGCCTGCGGGATGGCTCAATCCGCTATGGGTCCCTTCTATTGTCCCAACGATCAACAGGTTTATATCGACCTTGGTTTTTATGACCCATTAAAAAACCGCTTCAAAGCACCAGGAGACTTCGCCCAGGCTTATGTCATTGCGCACGAAGTTGGTCACCATATTCAAACCCTGAGGGGCATATCCAGCCGCGTACACGCAGCCCGCAGCAAACTGACTGAAGATAGAAGCCAACAAGCTCTCGGTTCGCCAGGAACTGCAAGCAGATTGCTTCGCAGGTGTCTGGGCTTATAACGCGCACAGCTCCAGGCAACTGCTCGAATTAGGCGATGTCAAAGAAGGTCTCAACGCTGCCAGCGCCATTGCTGACGTCACGCTGCAGAGACAATCGCAAGGGCATGTAAGCCAAAATTCATTTACTCACGGGCGTTCAGGATAAAGGTTAAAGTGGTTTAAAGCTGGCGTGACCAGTGGCAATCTGGATAGCTGTGACACCTTCAACAATTATTAGATCTTCAGGTCAGATGGCGTGGTAGAACGACTACCAGTTGTCGGCAGGATAAAGAGTTTACCATTGGAATGAGCAGATGGCGGATATCCCATAATTTGGTAATATTTATTGGATGGGAGTGAGACTTATGGGGTCAGTGACCTGTTCATTCAGGTTCGCATAGGCTTGAACTTTAGCACCAAGCTGGGAAAATATATCGAGAGAGAAAAGGAAACCCGAACAAAAACAAGGAGAGAAGAATGAATCCTGACCAAAAATGGCAATGCACCGTCTGTGGCTTGATTGTTAAAGGCGCTGCTCCACCTAAAACATGTCCAAAATGTGGTGCCAAATCCGGTCGTTTTATCAAGATCAAGTAGCCTCACCCATCAGACAGAAAAAGCCCGCCAGATCAACTATGCCGACACAATAGGAACAAGATCTGGCCTAATAACCATCCCGTCAAAAACACCAAAAGGCCGATCCAGAACTTGGATAGGCCTTTTGCTTTATAAGTCCCGCAATTTTGCCTATTGGTACCGAGGAAGATCAAATGACGGAAAGGGAGCCGGAACAAACCTCCCTCAATGAAGCAGGCCGAGTAGCTTATGGATCTGCAGCAGGTCGTCAGTTTGCCGTACCAGCACCGTGGCGATCCCTCGTTCTGCCGGCGGCAGCAGATCGATGTGCTGGCGATCGCCAACAAACAGAAAACTTTCCGGTGGGCCGCCAATATCGTTAAGAACCTGTTCCAAGGCTTCACTATCCGGTTTAGGCCGCCAACAAAACTCGATGGTATAGAGACGACTGAACAGGTGTTCGACACCCAACAGAGCGAGAATCTTCTGCACTAGCGGATAATTGTTATTACTGTAGATAAACAGGTTGTATCGTTCGGCGAGGCTGCTGAGAAGGTGCTGCAGGGTGGTATCGTTGTTCAGGTAGCATTCAGGCCGGACCCGGTCCTGCAGTGCCTGGTGAAATTCCGCCAGTTCGATGCCGAGTTCGGCACACACCAAGCTCAAGGCCGGTTCGCTACCCGCCTCCTCTTTCAGTTTTTGCCGGGTACTGCGCAGAATCCGGCCGCCCTGAAAAGTCGTCAAACCGCGTCCAGTAGCCACCAAATCACAAGCGACCTGCTCGATTTCATCACTAACCCCCTCATGGACATAGAGGGTGCCATCCAGATCAAAGATAATAGACTTTAGCGTATTGGAAAAGTTGGTCATTGGTTGCCACCCCAAGTATGTCGAAATCCGATTGTAAGTTTTTATGGATGCAAACAACTCTACCAACCGACGATGACATGTCAAAATTTGATGAGCCGCTCACCTCCGTCCGGACTTTTAAACCAAGCCAAAACCTGCTCCGGGTCATTGCAAAAGACCCCATCTACGCCCAACTTCATGCAGTATTCGAGTGCTGTAACGGCATCGACGGTCCAGGGATAAACTGCCAGTCCCCGCTGGTGACAGGCCGCAACCAGTTCTGTAGAGAGGCCATCGTAGCGTGGATTGAAACTTTCCGCAGCGCAAGCTGTCGCTCGCTCCACGGCAGCGACCCAATCCGTATGTTCCCATAAAAAGGCCAGGGGCAACAGTGGGGCACTGCACCGCAGCTTGCACAAGAGATCATGGTCAAAGGAGGATACGACGATGGAAGCCTGTTGATAACAGCGGGACAGGTCCAGCACCGCCTGAGCTGCGGTGGAATCTTTGATTTCAACATTGAAACGCAATCGGCTGCCCCCCCAGCACAACACTTCCTGAAGGGTCGGTATTGTTTCTCCGGTAAAAGCTGTACTAAACCAGGATCCGGCATCAAGACGCTTGAGTTCACCCAGGGGTATTTTGGCAACGGGACCTTGTCCGTCGCTAGTGCGATCAAGAGTCTCATCGTGCAGCACCACCGGCACGCCATCACCACTTAATTGCACATCGAGTTCCAGACCGTCGGCACCAGCCGCCTCAGCCATCCGAAAGGCCGCCAGGGTATTCTCCGGCGCCAAGGCCGAAGCCCCCCGGTGAGCCCAAATAAAAATTTCTTTCATCGCCCCCCCTTTTTTTGGCCGCTGAAACGGCGTGCGTTTTGGTCCGTTTACTGTCCCTAAATATACCTCAATCGGTACCAGGTGTCTGTCGGTCTTGACGGGCCGATACGAAAAATGGGCTGTTAGAATTCAGCTTTTCGAGAATTTGAGCGTGAATAGCAGGGCTATTTGGCTAAAATTGTCGAAGATATGGGCCGATCAGGCGATTTTGCAGTCGGCTCACGGTAAGCCCGACAGCCTCCTAACCTACATCCACCATCGGGCAACTTGTTTTCAAAGGTAAATCATGGCATGATGACCGCCGACAAAACATACTCATTTATCTACATCGAAGGAGGGCAACGCACCATGGATCGCAATCTTGCACTAGAACTGGTGAGAGTTACCGAAGCCGCGGCTTTAGCCTGTGGCCGTTGGGTCGGCAAAGGGGATAAAAACAGCGCCGACGGTGCCGCGACCGAAGCCATGCGACGCACCCTCGACTCGATCGAAATCAACGGAACGGTGGTCATCGGTGAAGGCGAGATGGATGAAGCGCCTATGCTCTATATCGGCGAGAAGGTCGGCACCGAAGGCGCCCCCGAGGTCGACATTGCCGTCGACCCCTTAGAAGGCACCATCATCTGCTCCAAAGGCACGGCCGGCGCTATCACCACCATTGCCCTGGCTCCCCGCGGCGGATTTCTGCATGCACCCGACATGTACATGGATAAAATTGCTGTCGGTCCATCGGCCTACGGGGCCATCGACATTACCGCGTCGCCCAGTGAAAATCTCAAACGGGTCGCGGAAGCCAAAAGTTGCTACATTGAAGACTTGACGGTGGTCATTCTCGACCGCCCCCGGCATGAAAAGATCATTAATGAAGTACGCGAGGCCGGTGCCCGCATCCATCTTGTTTCCGATGGCGACGTTGCCCCCGCCATTGCCGCCACCGTAGCCGACAGCGGCGTCGACATGATGATCGGTATCGGCGGCGCCCCCGAAGGCGTACTGGCAGCGGCCGCCCTTAAGTGCATGGGTGGCGATATGCAGGGCCGTTTGGTCTTTATGAGCGACGAGGAAAAGATCCGTGCCAAGGGCATGGGCATCAAAGATTTTGATCGCATCTATACCGCTGAGGAAATGGCCGGCGGCGACATCTTCTTTGCCGCCACCGGGGTGACCAACGGCGAACTGCTGCGGGGGGTGCGCTACTATTCCGGCGGCGCCGAAACCCACTCCATCATCATGCGCTCCAAAAGCCGTACTGTTCGGTTTATCAAGTCCCAGCATCAATTCGACTTCAAACCGCTCTATTAAGCGGCCTGTAAGGCGGGCAAGCAAATTATTGTATAGCGCTTTGCCATGCTATTATCGCCAACTTTTTGGGCCACATTATGAGGTTGTCTGACTTACCATAAACCGACACCCTCCTGACAACATCAGTACAAGGAGAACAGTTTCATGGCAGGACACAGCAAATGGGCTAACATCAAGCATCGCAAGGGCGCTCAGGACGCAAAGCGCGGCAAGGTATTCACCAAGCTGATTAAAGAGATCACTGTAGCTGCCAAGCTCGGCGGTGGTGACCTCGAGATCAATCCGCGCCTGCGCACCGCCGTCGACAAAGCCAAAGCTGGAAATATGCCCAAGGACACCATCGAGCGGGCTGTTAAAAAAGGTAGCGGTGATCTCGACGGAGTCAATTACGAAGAAGGTACTTTCGAGGGCTACGGTCCCGGCGGAGCCGCAGTGATCGTCGAGTTCATGACCGACAACCGGACTCGCACGGTGGCCGATGTGCGCTTTATCTTTAACAAACACAACGGCAGTCTCGGGGTCAACGGTTCGGTGGCTTTTCTCTTTGATCGCAAGGGATTGATTGTTTTCGATGAAGAACAGGATTTCGACACCCTGTTCGAGATCGCCCTGGAAGCCGGCGCCGAAGATGTTAAGGACGAAGGGGACGGTTATGAAATCATCACCGAACCCGGTACTTTCATCGAAGTGCGCGAGGCTCTCGCCGCGCAAGGATTGCAATGGCAGTCGGCGGAAATCACCATGATTCCCCAGACTACCGCACAGCTCGAAGGTAAGCAGGCCGAGCAGATGTTGAAAATGATGGACAAGCTGGAAGACAACGACGACGTACAGAACGTCTATTCCAACTTCGATATCTCCGAGGAAGAACTCGACAACTTCATGGGCTGATGTAGCATCTCGGATACGGGCGGCATCCGGGGCCTTAGGGGCCGGGGCCGCCCGTTTTCTTTAACCCAGATTATTCAGCCGGCTAAGCGAAAGCA
>JAIOSZ010000348.1 GCA_021107335.1 Desulfuromonadaceae bacterium
ACTTGCAGAGACAGCTGCAGGCGTGCGCTCTCGCCTGCCAGTTCAGCGATTTCGGCAACGGCCTCCAGTGTCAGGCCAGGACGCCCCCAGCGAGCCTCTAGGCTCGCGTTCAAGGCACCCTGCGGCGCGGTCAGTTCTAAGGCAGTCAGTTTCAAGCGACGACCCGTCCAGCGCAAGCGTCCTGTGAATCGATCCAATACCAGCGGTGGCTGTTCAGGCCGCTGCCATTGCACCGTCTCCAACCGCAGCTGGCGCAACTCAACCCGCAGCCATTTCAACCAATTCGGGCGCTCCGGCCAGCTCAACGACAGAGGCTGTCCCGGTTCTGCCGGCGGTTCGCCTCCGGCAACGGTGCTCAACGTTACGCCCTGTACCGTCATCGTCGTCACCAGTAGCTTGCCGCGCCGCAACGCGGCCGGTCGCCAGGCAACACTGAATGACTCGGTGGCCAAGGATCCACTTGGCCACGCAACTCGCACCTCTTTCAGACGCAATTCGTCGCAAAGGCGACCCTCAACCTTCCCCACCACTAACGGCAAGGAACTACGCCGGACCAGTTCAGTGCTCACCCAGCGAGCCCCGGCAGTCGTAGCCAACAGCCAATAGCTGGCCAGCACGGCCAAACCAAACACCAGCAGCAAACCGGCAAGAGCATATTTCCAGCGACGCGTTACCATCCGAAACCTATACTAAAATGAACCCGAACCCCGGGGTCAGCCACGCCAAATTGGCGAGCCAGGTCGACATGCACCGGGCCAACGGGAGTATAACGACGAATACCGAGCCCCGCCCCCTGATGCAAATCCATCGAGGTAAAATCGTTGAAGGCGTTACCGATATCATAAAACAGCGCCACCCCCCACTTCTCGCCCACAGCTCGTTCCAACTCGATGCTACCCACCAGCTGATGCTTGCCGCCGATCACCTCACCCTCATCATCTGCCGGGCCCAGAGACTGATAGGCATAGCCACGCACGCCCTGATCGCCTCCAGCAAAAAAGCGCAACGAGGCAGGGATATCCGCAAAGGGCTCGTTCTGGGCCGTGAACGCCCCTTCGACCCGGGTAAAGAGGGTCAAGCGACCTGGTAGGGGCTGCAACAGGTTGCCAGCAGCCAATACCTGCAACAGTCCCGTGTCGGAACCGAGCCACTGATGGGCGCCGCGCACCTCCAGGGAGTATTGATGGCCTTTTCGGGGGCGCACCAGATCACGATACCGACGGCGAGAGTAACGCACCCCCGGCACAATCATCCTCGCGCTATCGGTCACATCACCAACAGTGTATTTTTCCTGGAAGAGCTGCACCTAAAGGGAACCTTTGCGGCCACGACCAAAGTCCTGCATTCGCTCTACCTCGACGGTCAGTTTCTCCGTATCTAAGCTGTCGACCTCTTCGCGCTCGTATCCGACTCGAAGAACATTGGCACTGTGCAGGTTTTTGGTGACAGGCATGGTATAGGCCGCCACCGCCGATTGCCGCACCTGGGAGAGGTTGAGTTGCAGGCTCAGATGATGGCCCCGTTCGACCACATTGAGATGATCGAACTGAAGGGAAAAGCGGGCACCGGTGTCGGTGCCATAACCGATGCCGGGCCGTAGCCGTTTAGTCGGTGCAGGAGTCAGGGCCACTTCGACCGGGATTTGCTCAGAAACCCCCATCGTCCGGTCAGGAATCAGCCGAATCTCTTCGAAACGATCGGCATCGAGAAGATTGAGTTGGGTTTCGCCAAGGCGGGCGTAGGAGAAGACATCTCCAGAGTCGAAGGATAGGTAACGGCGCAAGAAGGCCTCGGGATATTGATCCGCACCCGAAAAAGTGACCTCGCCAAATCGGTAACGCGGACCGGTCTGCAACAGCAGTTCGATATCCGCCGTGTCCCGATCAACGTCAATACGGATTTCATGTACCGCATAGTCGGCATCGAGATAGCCAAGGGCCTGCGTCCCCCGCTTGAGGGCTGCCTTGCCTTCCTCGTAGAGTCCTTGATGGAGCACATCGCCCTGCTGCAAAGGAAACTCCGCGAGCAAGGCCTTTAGCTTGCCATACTGGGCACCACTACCCGTCAAATCAACCTGCAGCTGCGCCAGCCGTATGGCCGGCCCCCGATCGATGAGCACCTTGAGCACAGAGCTGGCCGAATCAATTTCCTGCAACTCGGTGTCAATCTTCGAGCGGTAATAGCCAAAGGGCTGCAAGGCCTTGTTCACCATCGCCGGCACCTGATCGACAAAGCGCTGCAGCCAGCGTTGATCGACAATCTCGTTTTGCACCAGCCCGGGGGGAAAAGCCAGAGCCGCCTGCATATTGGCAAGTTCTGCTCCAGAAACCCCTTCGATCTCTAATCGCAGAGTCGCGGTCGCCATAACCTGACCTGGCAACATCCAGCAGACCAATAGGAATAGCAAAAAGAGGTTCAGAAGCAATGTTTTCCGAGCAAAAATCTCGAACATGACCCCTCAGCATTTCCTGTACAAGCCGCTGACAGGAATCAGCGGCATGACGAACCCGACCACCAGCTCAGCCAACTACCTTCTTCCTATTAGTGTAACCGATAACACCAGCGGGATCCTGCCGACA
>JAIOSZ010000080.1 GCA_021107335.1 Desulfuromonadaceae bacterium
GCGTGACCACCACATTACCCGACATGAAGCACGGCGTATCGACCGCTTGCAATATCGCGCTAGCCACAATATTTATCGTTATAAACACAACAAGGCTCAACAACCACGAATGGCACATCGCGTTAAAAAACGCCATCCAAATTATTCTGCGAAGCGCCGACACCAATACTGCAGAGTCGATCAATACATTGGTAGCTCAATGAACCTAATGATAGCCCAACCTGGGCTTTCCCTGGCCTGGAACATCGCCCTAAATTAGCCAGCATAAACCTCACCGTTTTACAGAAGATACACAGACGCCACTCCTACCATGTAAGCAGGAGTGGCGTCTGTGTAATTGTAGACCCAAAAACCAGTTTATTGAAAAACCCAAAACATACTTAAACATTCCAATGGAAATTCCAACGATTTGATGCTCTCATCCTATAAGTTGATGGTTTTTGAGCCAAATATGGAAGCCCGTCAAATCGCCCAACACAGCGAATATATAAGCTAACCAGTGTCCATCCGGAAACGTTGGATGGACACAGTGCAGTTTTCATATGGGAAACGAGCAATTTTTCTCAAGGTCAAGGAAATCAAGCGCTTGCACGGAGGCGTAGCTGTTTACGCCGCACCATTCCGCAGGACAGCGGAATGGGACAGCCTCTGGTTGCCCGAAGGGCGAGGGCCAGGGATGGCCCGAGTCACACGCAAGGGCGCGGATTGACAACGAGATTGGGGAAAAGAGCCGTTTCCGGATGAAAACTAACCAGTTAATGCCGTTAGTTTTGAAGCAGCTTCAAACGTTGACGGATATCAGGGTCATGAGGATTATGCATGAGAATCTGGCGATAAATTTCTGCGGCCTTAAAGGTTATTCCCAGGCGCTCGTAAAAATTTCCGGTAGCTTTCATAATGTCCAAATTTTTGGGATATACCCTGCCTCCTGCCAACACCGCAGAAAGGGCCTCTTCATAAAGTTGCCGCGACTCAAAGAAGGCGGATAACCTCCAGACAACCTCGGGTTGAAATGACTCCTCGGTCTGAATAAAGTACAAGGCGGAATTATAAGCGTCGAGGGCCTGTTCCGGCAGGTCCTTTTGAAATAAAAAGTCGCCATAATCCGCAAAACATCGAGGATGATCCGCCAAAAGCAACCCCTCATGCGATATAGAGAAACCTTGCTGATCAAAAAAGTATAACCAGTCCAGAGTTTTTGACGGATCTTGGACCAGGATTTTCCTTACATGTTCCAGGGCTTCCGTTTGTCCACCGTGATTCAGAAGACGCTCAACCAAATCGACCTGCAGGGACTGATTTTCCCAATCGTTTTGCAATCCGCTATGCATCAGTTTAATAGCCAGGCCCCCCTGGCCAATATCGGCTAAATATATCCCCAGGCGATAAGCCTCCATGCCCACTAACGGATTGAGACGTAACGCTCGTGAAAAACTAGTCATCGCTTTTTCTGTTTGTCCAAGTTGTAGCAGGCTCCAGCCCAGTGCCCAGCGATAGGGAGCATTTAGCGGATCATAGAATACGGCGTGAGACAGAAGTCGCTTTTGAGTATCATTGCGCGATGCATTAGGTGATGTTTCCTGTGAAGAAACCTGTGCTTGAGCAAAGAACCCTTTAGACAGGCCTCTTCCCCCTTGCACAAAGACAGCAATGAGCAACACGAAAGCGCACAGTAAGCGTCCCATAGGCAATCGCCAATCTGAACGAACTGGGGCACAATCCCTATCGAACGTTTTATGGTGTTCAACCTGTGATGCCGCGACCATCATGCCGGCAAGCACAAAAACGTAATACCATAACCATGGCGGAACAGGCACTCTCAAAGTTATGACAGCCCATGCAAAAGCGGTCAAACCACTAAGGCTTCCAGCAAAAAAGTAAATGGCCATTTTATTACGGCGTTTTCGCCACCGGGGCCAAGCATGGCGTAGCAACGCGCAAACAAACCAGACAATCCCTACTATAAAAGGCAAGCCCCCTTCTACCCTGCCCTGTTGCAAGGGAGGGGCAACCAGACCGACCGGGTTGGTCACCTGGCGACCGATGCGACGATATACTTTGGAGTAAGTTCCAAGCCCCGAACCGGTGAACCAATAGTTGTTTGTCAGCGTGCTGACAATTGCATTATCCGCTTTGGATACTGACGCCATTTGTATTGGTTTTTGCGGTGTGGTCCTGCCATAAAGACCAATAACCAATGCTGCCAAAGCCACCACCGTGAAGAACAATAGATAGGCGGAATCCCGGAGGCCCTTTCTTTTTAGCGTTACCAAGACCCCCAATAGAGCAAGGGCACCTAAGTAAAAGAGCAGAACATGCCAATACAATACACCGATGCTAAAAGGCACTACCAGAGCTGACAAAGCAATAATCAGAAAGTGGTCCTGCACTGTCGCTTTCCAATAGGTACTAACGCGTTCTTGCCACGAACCGTATCGAGAAATAGGTCTTAAGGCCAGCAATACGGCCAGCCCCAGAGGACCGAGCATGAGCATCAGCAGGGCGATAGGGCTTAGGTCCAGAGTCAAGATTGCCGCCAATTTGTGGTTTGGCGAGAACACTTTTGGCAAAAACAGGGATGTCAGGCGTAATAAAATCACTCCCATAGCCAGCCCGCCAGAGATTCCGATTAGCCAGAGGACCCCATGTTTGAGATAGGCCTGGTCTTTAAGCAAAAAAACGACCAGAAAATAGCAGGCAGTGCCAGCGCAAAGGACAAGAACTGCCTGCAAAGTACTTTGGGGGTTTAAAGAGAGAGGCACCCATATAGAAGGAGATAGAACCTCCACGCTCTGATGGTAAATCTTCCAAGAATGAGGGGAAAGATATTTGACCAGAAATAGCGGTAAGGGCAGTAGCTGAACCGTTCCCCAACCGATCAGAAACAGCAAGGCAGCAGAACCTGGCGGCGATGAAAATGGCGCGCTGTCATACCGCCGCTTCCACAACCAAATGCACAGCGCGACCAACGGCATAAGTACCAGCACACCGCCCAACCAGCCCACCGACCAGTAACCTGATAATGGAGTCAGCAATAAAACCAGAGCCAGAAACGGTAGAAAGACTCTATCCATTTAAGCTCCTTCCGGACAAAACCGCAGCGGGATTGGATGTCACCAGCTTCTGTGCGGCCTGATCGCCGATAATCGCGGCAGCCGCACTGACCCCCTCGGACAGAACGGGACGTCGATGGGTCGCCGAATGGGCATCACTGGCTAAGAAATGCACTTGCCCCATCTTTAACAGATAGCCAGCACAGTCCCTGGAGTCCGCACCAAAATTGCCCGTCAGACTACCGGCGGTCACTTGTACCAGACAACCGGAATCCACCAGGCTGAATAAAAGCTCCGGTTCACGAATAATAGAAGGATTTCGCTCGGGATGGGTAATGATCGGCCGCAAGCCGGCCATACACATATTGAAAACCATTTGACTGGCCTGTTTTGGCAAATGGCTGTGGGGAAATTCAAGTAAAAAGTAATTGCTGCCATTAATGGTATAACGGGCTATTTCTTGGGGAGGCAACATGGCACTGACATCGGCTCCAACCAGAATCTGCAGAGGGTAATTCCGTTTAGTTAGCACCTCGTTCAATTTCATAACCTGTTGTTGCAAGAATTGCGGAAGATGCACCTCACCCTTGATATGAGGGGTAGCGACAATGGTGCGAATGCCATCCGCAACGGCTATATCAGCCATGGCCAGAGATTCTTCCAGGCTAGAGGACCCGTCGTCAATACCAGGTAAAATATGGCAATGAATATCTATCATATGAGTTAACCGCTAACCTTCGCTTGCCGATGGGCTTTTTGGTTTATCCTCGGCATAAGCATAATAATAATCCTGATGATAATAACCGCTCTTTTTAGAATCGAACCCGTTGATCACCAGCCCAAGTAGATGGGCTCCACTGTCGACGAGCTGCTTGCGCGCTCGTTCCAGCATATCGTAGGGAGTGACGCCAGCCTTGCAGAGTAGAATCACTCCGTCGAACAGGCCGCAAATAATACGCGAATCGGCTACTGGCAAAACCGGTGGAGAATCGCAGACAATAAAATCGAATTCCTTGCTCAGTGAATCGAGCAGTACGTTCATTCTGTTGGAAGCCAACAGCTCGGAAGGGTTCGGCGGAATCGGCCCAGAGGGAATGACGGCGAGTTGGGGCAACGGTCCCTTTTGAATAATATGGCTGTCTGTCGCCCCGGCCAGATAGCTGCTGAGACCTTTGGTATTGTCGATTTTCATGATTTTATGCAAACGGGGTTTTCGCAGGTCCCCCTCTATAAGCAGTACTCGCTTATCTGAGCGGGCGAGAGCAAAGGCCAGGTTAACCGCAGTGGTGGTCTTCCCTTCCCCCATACCGCTGCTGGTCACCAGGATCTTTTTAGGTGGTCTGTCTGGAAACGATAGCTGAATAGAGGTACGCAAGGAACGGTAAGTTTCGGAAAAGACCGACTGAGGGTCCTTCCATACGACCTGTTCTGGTTTTTGGCTGTCATTGCGCCAGATATCGATCACCGTTAACACTGGAATACCGAGTTTGGCTTCGACATCTTCCGGATCTTTGACCGTATTGTCGAAATACTCCAGAAACAGAATTAAGCTCAGGCCGCCAATAAGACCGATGACTGTAGCCAAAAGAAGATTCATCCCTACCCAAGGACGAGCCGTATGGAGAGGAACAATCGCTTTTTCAACGATCCACAAATTGACAGGACTGGTCTCCTCGGTAATGCTTTGTTCCTTTAGCTTCAACATCAGCGCATCGTAAAGCTTGCGATTCGTATCAACTACCCGCTTTAAAGCGCCATATTGAATAAATTTTTCAGTTAACAGCAGAGCTTCCGTCTTAGTAGAACTTAGCTGTCCGCGGAGACTTCTTTCGTTCGACCGCGCCAATTCGTATTCATTCTTGATCGATTCGACAAGACGATCGATTTCCTGATTTCTTTTTCTCTTGAGCACCTGTAAGTCGCCCCTGGCCTTGACCATCAAAGGATGTCTGCCCCCATATTTGTTCGACAATTCCATGATGCTTTTTTCTGTTTCCACAATCTGTGCCCGAATAGCCCGCAGGGCCGGATCTATCGATATGGCGGAAACAGTAGTGGCAGCTTGATAGTTCCTTCCGATTTTTTTAACTTTTTGGTAAAGGGCAGATAATTCCTTGCGCCGTGACTCAGCCCGCACCAATTGAATATTGATTTCAGAGAGCTTCTCTGGAGTGACTGTCATTCGATCTTCAACAGTAACGATATTGTTATCCTTCATGTACTGTTGCAGCCTTATTTCCGATTGACGTAACTTCTCTGCTTCTGTCTCCGCCTTTTTGGTCATCCACTGCAAACTAGCTCTGGTGGCCGATAATTTCATATCAAGTGTTTCTTCGATATAGGCTTTGGCCACCGTATTGGCTATTAAGGCCGCCAGTTCTGGATTTGGCGACAAGTAGCTGATATTAACGATACGACTACCTTCAACAGGCCTTACACGAACCTGCTGACTAATGATTTTAGTCAGGTCTTCCCCCCTAGAAAGAAGATCTTTTTCCTTCTCAGAAGCGCTCTCAGCGGGGCGAATGGCTGCGCGAATCCAACCGAACAAGTTTTTTATTTCAGTCAGGACAAAGCGCCACGGAGACGTCTTTTGAACGGTTTTGCCTATGAAAGAATCATAGTTTTGTTGCAAGGAGAGAGTGTTAACCACTCGCCTGGCGACGGCGCGGCTTCTGATCAATTGAAACTGCGTCTCGTAAAAGATCGGATCATAAGAGTTGCGTTGATAATTGCCGGACAGGTTGCTCCCCTCTGACCTTTCGATCATGACTTTAGTCATTCCCTCATAAAGTGGAGTCATGATGAAGGTTGCCAAGCAGGCCAAGGCTAATACAGAGAGTAGAAAAGTGAGCAGAATATGGCGCCGCTTTTTAACCACTCTGATAATATCCCGCAAATGCAGTTCTTCATTTATAATTGGCATGCTAAGCCCCCGGTTATGAAGAAAAAACAGAAAAGTATTTAACTAGTTTCCATCCGGAAACGATTCTTTTCCCCAACCTCTGCGTCAATCCGCGCACTTGCTTGTGCGGCGAAGCCTTCTACACCTCCGCACAACTGCTTGATTTTCTGGACTTTAGGAGAAATTTCTCGTTTCTCATATGAAAAATTCGCCGTGTCCATCCTAAATTTCTGATTGAACACTTACTAAAGAGCAGAAGCGGCAAAACCATCATTAACAACTGACTAGAAAAAACTCTCCGGAACCACAATGACGTCCTCTGCCATGATCTGCGTATGTAATGGTACTTTTTTTAAAACGACCTCTTCAGTGTCAAC
>JAIOSZ010000320.1 GCA_021107335.1 Desulfuromonadaceae bacterium
CGCAGCGAGTTTTCGTCCTTCCCGGATTAAAATTCCCGGAGAGAGGGAACCCGCCGTAGGCGGGCCAACGGGGGGCGACCTTCTTTTGGTTACTTTTCTTGGTCGTCAAGAAAAGTAACACGCCTGGCCGGGCAAGACCGGCCGACACTAAGAGTTCTCTGTTTCGTTGCACAACCTTAACACCGCGGGGTTGCGCCCCCGCTCGACGCCCTACTCTTTTTGCGCGCCAAAAAAGAGTAGGCAGAAAAAGGCGCCCCGGCTCCTTGCCCTTCGGGTGCCCTGCGCTGCGCAGACATTTTACGAGCGGGAAAAAACTCGCTGCGCTCAAACATTTTCCCGCCTGTTTCGTAAAATGCCCACTCCGCTTCGGCAGCGTCACAGGGGATTAGGCTGCAGCAAAGGCCACTCTCTTCGAAATTCATTCCCATTTTATCTCTGCACGGTGAATAACAGATGAGCAACCCCCATTTAACCACCCGCCTGCTAGGCGTCGACACCGGCGGAACCTTCACCGACCTGGTACTTCTCGACGGGCCAGAGGTGCGAACCTACAAACTTCCTTCAACCCCCGACGATCCGTCCCGAGCTGTGCTCGAGGGAGTGCGTCATCTACTGGGCGAGGAGCAGGCGCTGGTCTTTCACGGCTCGACGGTGGCGACCAACGCCCTGCTGGAAGGCAAGGGGGCGATGGTGACCCTGGTGACCACCGCCGGTTTCGGTGATCTGCTGCAGATCGGCCGTCAGCATCGAGGGCAGCTCTATGCCCTGCAACCTGCCGGGCGCACCAGCCTGGTGCCGGCCGAGCGGGTGGTGGAGGTGCAAGAGCGGGTGCTGGCAGACGGCACGGTGGAGCCGGCGCTGAGTGAAGAAGAGGTTGAACGGGTGGTTGCAGCGGTCAGGGCGACGAACTGCGAGTCGGTAGCCCTCTGCCTGCTCCACTCCTACGCCAATCCGCAGCACGAAGCGCAGCTGGCGCAGGCCCTGCTGGCTGCCGGTTGTCGAGTGTCTGCCTCGCATCGGGTGTTGCCCGAGTATCGCGAGTTCGAGCGGGCCTCGACCACGGCGGTGAACGCGGCCGTGTCGCCGGTCATGAGTCGCTACCTTGAGCGTTTGCAGGCCGGGCTCGGTGAGCGACCGCTGCGTATCATGCAGAGCAACGGCGGCGCTATCATGGCCGGTACCGCCGGCAGTGAGGCGGTGCGCACCATTTTATCCGGTCCAGCTGGCGGTATGGTCGGAGCCTTTGCTGCCGCCCAGGAGGCCGGTTGCGAACGGATCATCACCTTTGATATGGGCGGCACCAGCACCGATGTCGGTCTGTGCGATGGCAGTATTCCCCTGACCTCCGAGACGGTCATCGCCGATTGGCCGGTCAAGGTGCCGATGATCGATATTCACACGGTAGGAGCCGGAGGCGGATCTATTGCCAGCCTCGACACCGGCGGCGCGCTGCGGGTCGGACCGGAAAGTGCCGGTGCGGACCCCGGTCCGGTCTGTTACGGTCGTGGCCAGGGGGTGACGGTGACCGATGCCAATCTTTACCTGGGTCGGCTGCATCCGGAGCGTTTTCTCGGTGGCCGCATGACCCTGGCGGTGGACCGTTGCTGCCAGGCGGTGGAAGCGTTGGCGGCTGCGGCCGGTCTGTCCCCCCAGCGCCTGGCCGAGGGCATCATCGAGGTGGCCGAAGAGACCATGGCCGGTGCCCTGCGAGTGGTCTCCGTGGCCCAAGGCCATGACCCTCGGGATTTTACCCTGCTGCCTTTTGGTGGTGCCGGTGGCTTGCACGCCTGTGCCCTGGCTGAGATGCTGGCTATAGAGCGGATTCTGATACCGCCCCACCCCGGCCTCTTGTCAGCGGTGGGGCTGGTGCTGGCCGACGTGATTCGCGACTATTCCCGTTCGGTACTGCGGCCGGGCAATGCAACGCAAACTGAGCTGGAGGAATTATTTCAGCCTCTGCAACAACAGGCCGTTGCCGAGATGGGCGCCGAGGGCATTAGTGGGGCTGCGTTGCAGCTTGAACCTTCCCTCGATATGCGCTATCGAGGCCAGTCCTTTGAAATCACCGTGCCCCTGGCCGGGGACTTTTGCCGCACCTTTCATGAGCGATATCAGAATCTCTACGGCTACCGGGATGAAGATCGGGAACTGGAGATCGTCACTCTGCGACTGCGGGCCGTCGGTTGCGGTCCCCGTCCTGACCTGCAACACGGCCTGTGCCGCGCCGGCGATTTGGCTCCCCTGGTCGTCGAATCACTGGTGGTGGCGGGGCAGCAACGTCCCTGCCCGGTCTACCAGCGAAGTGCGCTGCCCTGCGGCACCCGTTTTTCCGGCCCAGCTCTGATCGTCGAGGAGACCGCCACCCATCTGGTTAACCCCGGTTGGCAGGTGCGGGTGGATGAAAAGGCCAATCTGCTGCTGGAAAGGGGGGGCGCATGAACTCTCTGAAAGTCGATCCCATTCGCCTGGAGGTGCTGAAGAATCGCTTTGCTTCCCTAACTGAAGAGATGGGCGCAGTGCTCATGCGCACTAGCTTTTCCCCCAATATCAAGGAGCGGCGGGATTTTTCCTGTGCCCTGTTCGACCGTGACGGTGACATGCTCGCTCAAGCGGCTCACATTCCGGTGCATCTCGGTTCCATGCCCCTGTCGGTGGCGGCGGCCCTGCAGCGGGGCGACCTGGCGCCGGGGGATATGGTGTTGCTCAATGATCCTTACCGGGGCGGCACCCACCTGCCGGATATCACCCTGGTTATGCCGGTCTTTTTTTCTGGCCAGGAGCAGCCGGCCTTTTTTCTGGCCAACCGTGCCCATCACGCCGATGTGGGCGGTATGAGCGCCGGTTCCTTGCCCCTGTCCACGGAAATCTTTCAGGAAGGTCTGCGTATTCCGCCGGTAAAGATTGTCCGTGCCGGCCAGCTCGATGGCGATCTGTTGGCGATGCTGCTGGCTAACGTGCGCACTCCGGTGGAGCGGGAAGGGGACCTCAACGCCCAGATTGCCGCCAATCGGGTTGGTGAGCGGCGTTTGCGGGAAGTGGTGGACCGCTACGGCCTGGCAGAAACGGAACGCTATGGTTTCGCGCTGCTTGAATACGCTGAACGCTTGATGCGGGAGGTGTTGGCCGCCATCCCTGATGGCTGTTATATTTTTGAGGATCAACTCGACGATGATGGTAATGGCTCGGGGCCGATTCCTATCCACTGTGAGCTGACTGTGGATGGCGATGCCGTCACCGCCGATTTTTCCGCTAGCGCCACGCAGGTGCGGGGCTGTGTCAACGCGGTGCGGGCTATCACTCTGTCGGCGGTGTTTTATGTCTTTCGCCTGTTGTCGCCGCCGGGGATGCCCGGCAGCGCCGGGGCCATGCGGCCGATCGCCGTTCGCACCCGACCGGGCACGGTGGTCGACTGCACCTTTCCGGCGGCGGTGGCCGGCGGTAACGTCGAGACCTCGCAGCGCATTGTCGATGTACTTCTCGGTGCCCTGGCCCAGGCTCTGCCGGAACGGATTCCGGCGGCTAGTTGCGGTACCATGAACAACTTGACCATCGGTGGCTGTGACCCTCGCAGTGGCCAGCTCTTCGCTTATTACGAAACCATTGCTGGCGGTTCTGGTGGTGGTCCGGACGGCCCTGGTGCCAGTGGCCTGCAGACCCATATGACCAACACTCTCAATACCCCAGTGGAGGCTCTGGAACATGCGTATCCTATACGGGTTCGACGTTATTCATTGCGCACTGGTAGTGGTGGATCAGGGCGCTGCAGCGGTGGTAATGGGGTCGTCAAGGAACTGCAGCTGCAGGGCGAAGCCCGTATCACCCTGATCAGCGACCGGCGTCGGCAGGGCCCCTACGGTCTGAATGGAGGTCAGCCGGGACGGCCGGGTCGCAACGCTCTGCTACGCGATGGCCAGTGCCGGGAGTTGCCAGGCAAGTGTACCTTCGACGGTCAGCCAGGGGATGTACTGGTTATTGAGACGCCGGGTGGTGGCGGCTGGGGAGCATGAATAGCCTATGACTCCGCAACAGGTAACCGATCTCCGCGATTTTGTTGCTCTGCTTGAAGAGCGGAATGAACTGCGCCGGATATCGCCGGAAGTAGATCCCCACTTGGAGATCGCCGCCATCACCGATCGGGTCTGCAAGGGGGCGGCAGAGCGCCGCGCCCTGTTCTTCAAACAGGTGCGTGGTCATCGGCTGCCAGTGTTGACCAATCTGTTCGGTTCGCTGCGGCGGGCGGCTTGGGCGGTCGGTCTGGAAGAGATCGATCAATTGCGGCTCAGACTTCTCGCTGAACTGACGCGGTATGGCGTCGGATCGGCCGCCGAGCGGTTCTGTTGCCTGCTGGCCGAGCCGGCATGGCAGGCGCAGCTGGTGGCGGATGGTCCATGCCAAGAGGTTGTGATGGATTCCCCCGATTTGCGCCTGTTGCCGGCCTTGCACTGCTGGCCCGGCGACGGTGGCCGGTTTCTTACCCAGCCGCTGGTTTTTACCCGCGATCCCGAAACCGGTCGAGGCAATTGCGGCATGTACCGGGTGCAGCTGTTTGGGCGCGACCAGGCGACCCTGCGCTGGCGCCCCGGTTCCGGCGGCGCCCGACATCAATCGGCCTGGGCCGAGCGTGGCGAAGCGATGCCCGTGGCCATCGTCCTCGGTGGCGATCCGGCGGCTATTTACGCCGCTTGCGCACCCTTGCCCGATGAGGCTAACGAACTGGCCCTGGCCGGCTGGCTGCGGCGCCGGCCCCTGGCTATGATGCCCTGCCTGACCAACGAGTTGGCTGTGCCCGCTACTGCCGAGTTTGTCATTGAAGGTCTGGTGGAGCCCGGCGCACGTCGCATGGAAGGCCCCTTTGGCAACCACCGAGGCGGTTATGATCCCGCCGCTCCGGCGGCCCTGTTGCGAGTCACCGCCATCACCCATCGTAAGAATCCCCTGTTCCCCGCCACCATCACCGGGCCACCACCAATGGAGAGCGGTTATCTGGCCAAGCTTAGCGAGCGCCTGCTGCTGGCCCTGTTGCAGGCCGATTTTCCGCAAATTGTCGATATCAATATGCCTATAGAGACCATCTTTCATGGCGTTACCCTGCTGGCAGTACGGCGTCAGCGGGATGGCGATATTGCCCAGCTGGCTCGGGATCTGTGGAGCCGGAAGCCCTTCAAACGGTCAAAATTGCTACTGTTTGTCGATGGGCAGACCGATGTGCAAGATGCCCGAGGTTGTTTCTGGCGGGCCATCAACCGGGTCGATGCGCAACGGGACCTGGTGCACGACGGCCCACGCTTGGCCATCGACGCCACGGGTTTGCCCGCTCAGCCCCTGGCCTCAGATCCCGCTATGAAGGCTTTGCTTGAGAGCCGCTGGGCCGAATACGGTCTCGATGGCTGACGGGAGGCCTGCAGGGCTATGGCGCTGGCGGCAAAATGGTTTAGAATAGAAAGGTACACAACCCAAGATGAGGCCCTATGACCGAACACGCGAACAAGCCGTTGGAAATTGATCGTCTGGTGCCCAAAACGCCCTGTGGGCTGACCGTGGTGATCACCGGCAATGGCAAGGGTAAGACCTCTTCGGCGTTGGGGATGACAGTTCGGGCTTGCGGCCACGGTTTGCGTACCTGCATTATTCAGTTCATGAAGGGTGATCTCTATGCCGGGGAATGGGATGGCATCAAGCAGCTGCAGGGAGTGGAACTGATCACCACCGGCAAGGGATTCTGCGGCCTGCTGGGCAATTCCTATCCTTTTAAGGAGCACCGTGCCAACGCCCAGGATGCCATTCAGCTGGTTAAGGAAAAGATTGCCTCAGGGCGGTTCGAAATTCTGATTATGGACGAAATCAATAACGCCCTGCACCTCAAACTGGTCGACCTCGAGCAAGTGCTGGAGATTTTGCAGAGCAAGCCGCCTCTCATGCACTTGATTCTCACTGGGCGAGATGCTCATCCACAGGTGATTGAACTGGCCGATACGGTCAGCGAGGTGCGGGAGATCAAGCATGCCTTTCGCAAGGATATCGAGCCGCAGCCGGGTATCGACTATTAAATGAATTCGGTCGCCCGTTGTTCGAGATCGGCGAGATCCCATGGTGGTCCAAGGAACCTCATTTATCCTTATGATTATCGTTATCCGTGTCGTGTTTATTGGGCCGATGGCCAGGTAACCCTGTGGATGCTAATTGCCGCCGTCCCAAAAGGTGGAGTAAGCTTGCAGGAGGAGGGGAGTGTTTAGCGAGAGGAGTAGGTCATGAACAGATCAGGTTGTGTTCTCGGGTTGCTGCTGTTACTGCTGGCCCTGGGCGGTTGCGGCTCGGTATTGTCCAAGGACGCCTTGTACGGCGTCAACTACGAAGTGGATTATGCTCAGCTCAAAACCTCGCCGGAGGACCATGCGGGTAAGACGGTCATTGTCGGTGGCTTGATTCTGAACAATGAGTTGAACAACGCCGGCACCACGCTGGAAATCCTCAAGTATACCCTGGATAATCGCGACGAGCCGCAGGATCCGGATGAAGTCAACGGGCGATTTCTGGCTCGCACCAGCCAGCTACTCGATCCGAGTATCTACAGAGAGGGTCGTCTAGTGTCTCTGGTGGCTACCCTGCGTGGTGTAGAAGCCCGGCCGCTGCAGAAGATTAGTTATCGTTATCCGGCGTTTGGGATTGTCGAGCTTTATCTGGTGCCGGAGCGGCAGACCGAGGGGCCATACTACCCTTATTATTACGACCCCTGGCCCTATTGGCATCGCTACCCCTACTGGTATCGTCACCCCTATTGGTGATAAGGTGCTGGCATTATGGTCGAAGGCCGTCGATAAATCGGTTTTTTAATCTCTGTAACGCCTGTTCGAAAACGCCAGTCTGAAGCCGCTGTCCTTTCGGCTAGGCAATAAGGGGGGAAATTATGCAACAGAAGTTTGCGTGCTGGGTGTCATTGGCCGTCTTGTTTCTTTGCTTGGGGCCGGCAAGCTCGGCGCTGGCAGATAACCCGGAAGAAAAGGTGAAGCAAGCGGGCACGGTCATGGAACAGATCATGGCCATTCCCGAGTCGGCTATTCCGTCGAATCTGTTGAATAACGCCCACGGCATCGCCATCATTCCGGGAGTTATCAAGGCAGGCTTTGTTCTAGGTGATCGCTATGGTACCGGTGTGGTGTTGGTGCGGAACGCCGCTGGCAACTGGAGCAATCCCTGTATGGTCTCTCTGGTCGGGGGCAGTGTCGGCTGGCAGATCGGCGCCCAGTCCACGGACGTGATTCTGGTGTTCAAGAGCGCTCGCAGCGTTGAGGGTCTGATCAAGGGGAAATTCACCCTGGGCATCGATGCTGCCGTTGCCGCTGGACCTGTCGGACGCCGAGTGGAAGGGGCCACAGATATCACCCTTAAGGCCGAGATCCTCTCCTATTCTCGCAGTCGCGGCTTCTTTGCCGGAGTCTCTCTGGAGGGTTCAGCACTGCAGATCGACGATAAAGCCAACGCCGGTTACTATCAGCAGCCCTATGTGCGGGCCAACGATGTCCTCTATGGGCCAGGGCTTGCTGCGCCACCGTCGGCCAGTCGTCTACGGGAAATCCTGGCGATCTATTCTGTGCCGCCTGCTCGCTAGAATCGCTTGCGATGCTGTATTTTAAAATCCACTTCGTTGCAAGGTTAAGTTGAAGATGACGAAGCGGAAGTGTATCCATTTATGAAGGCGAGCCCGCTGGCTCTCGTCGCCCTGTTGTTCAGGGCAGGTGATAGTTGAGCGGGTTCGGTATTTTTTTCAGGTCCCGCCGGACCGAGCATCGGAGTGTCATGATCAGTTCTATTTACCAAAAGATTCGCACCTTGCTGGAGATGATTCGTTTCTCCCATACGATCTTCGCCTTTCCTTTCGCCCTGATGGCTGTGGTGTTGGCTTCCCGAATGACAGGGGTATTACCGTCCGCCGGCCAGTTGGTCTGGATCTGTCTGGCGCTGGTCGGAGCCCGTACCGGGGCCATGGCTTGCAATCGCTTGATCGATGCCCGTATCGATGCTGCTAATCCCCGTACTGCTGATCGACATTTGCCGGCGGGACGGGTTTCAAGTCGTGAGGCAACACTGCTGGCAGTGGCCGGTTTTGCTCTGCTGCTGATCGCCGCCTGGCGCCTCAATCCCCTTTGCCTGACCTTGGCGCCTGTGGCCATCGGCCTGCTACTGTTCTACTCTTACAGCAAGCGCTTTACTGCTCTGTCCCATCTGGTGCTTGGGCTCTGCCTGGCGGCGGCGCCTGTCGGAGCCTGGATCGCTTTACGCGGTTCTTTTGAGTGGCCTCCATTGATTCTCGGCCTGGCGGTGCTCTGCTGGGTGGCGGGGTTCGATATCTTTTACTCCCTGCAGGACGAGGAGTTCGACCGTTCTCAGGGCCTGCATTCGATTCCGGCCCGTCTCGGGGCGAAACGGGCCATTGCTCTGGCCAAGTTGCTCCACGGCGTGATGATTATGTTGCTGGCGTTTCTCGCGATGACCGCTCCCTTGGGGAACCTCTATCTGGGTGGCGTACTGTTGGTGGCGGGGCTACTGGTCTATGAACATCGCCTGGTGCGGGCCGACGATCTGAGCCGCCTCAATACTGCCTTTTTCACCATGAACGGTTATGTCAGTTTGTGCATGTTTGGGTTTACTCTGGTCGATGTCGCTTTGACCTGGAGCTGAGGAGGACGCATGAAGAAGATCGTGCTGGCCATGACCGGTGCTTCGGGGGCCGTTTACGGCCTGCGCCTGACCGAGGAGTTATTGCGCTCCGGCCGCCAGGTGGTGCTGCTGATGAGCCAGGCCGGTCGTCAGGTATTGCGTCACGAAGCCGGTCTTGATTGGACGGGGGATTTGATCGTTCGTCGAGAGCGGATTGATGCTCATTTCCAGGCTGGCGAGGCTCTGCAGCACTACGATGAGGATGATCTTTTTGCTCCCGTAGCCAGTGGTTCCTCGGCAGCCGATGCTATGCTGGTGGCACCCTGTTCCATGGGCTGCGTCGGCCGCTTGGCTGCTGGGCTAAGCGGTAATCTTATCGAGCGCTGTGTTGACGTGGCTCTTAAGGAAGGCCGCCCTCTGTTGCTGGTGCCTCGCGAGACGCCCTTTAATCAACTCCATCTGGAAAATCTGCTGCGTCTGTCGCAGGCCGGTGCCCGTATCGTGCCGGCCATGCCGGCCTTTTACCAGAAACCCGCCAGCGTTGATGAAATGGTCGATTTCGTGGTTGGAAAGGTACTCGATCAACTGGGCATCGACCACCGACTTTACCGTCGCTGGGGTGATGACTAAGGACAGTTGCTTGATATGAAAAGATTCTTCAGCATCATCGCCGACAAAATCGAAGGCGGCGAGCGCATCACGAGCGATGAGGCTCTGCAGCTGGCCGATTGCCACGACCTGCTGTCTATTGGAAAGTTGGCCGCAAAGGCCAACGAAGGGCGCAACGGCGCGCGGGTCTTCTTTAATCGCAACCGCCATATCAATTACAGCAACGTCTGTATCAATGCCTGTGCTTTTTGTGCTTTTCGTCGCGACGACCAGCAGGAAGGGGCCTTTTGCCTGTCACCTCAGGAAGTCGGCGACCGAACGGCTGTCGCCGCTGCCAATGGGGCGCGGGAGGTGCACGTGGTGGGCGGGCTGCATCCCGAAAAGCCGCTGAGCTACTATCTGGATTTGCTGCAGGCCATTCGGCGGGCGGCACCGGCAATCCATATCAAGGCCTTTACCGCGGTAGAGATCGATCATCTGAGTCGTTTATCCGGTTTGCCCCTCGCCGCGTTACTGAACGAATTGCGGGCGGCGGGACTCGATTCTTTACCCGGCGGTGGCGCCGAGATCTTTGCTCCGGCGGTGCGTGAGCGGCTTTGCCCGGAGAAGATCTCCGGCCAGCGTTGGCTGGAAATTATGGCTACGGTGCACACCGCCGGTCTGCGCTCCAACGCCACCATGCTCTTCGGTCATCTGGAAAGTTGGGCCGACCGCATCGACCACCTGCTGCAACTGCGGGAATTGCAGGACCAAACGGGCGGGTTTATGGCTTTTATTCCCTTACCCTATCAGGCGGACAATACCCGTTTGCCGGAGTTGCGCGGTCCCGCTGGAGTAGAGATTCTCAAGACCCTGGCCATCAGTCGGCTGGTTCTCGATAATTTTGATCACCTCAAAGGCTATTGGGTGATGCTTGGAATCAAACTGGCCCAGGTCTCTCTAGCCTTCGGCGTTAATGACCTTGACGGTACGGTGATCGAGGAGCGCATCGGTCATGCCGCTGGGGCTGCATCGCCCCAAGCGCTGAGCTGCGACGATCTACTGTGGTTGATTCGTCGCGCAGGTAAGCAGCCGGTGGAGCGAGACAGCCTTTATGCCACGCTCCGGGAGTACTGACTATGCTGACCCGAATTGCTGAGAAGCTCAATGGTGGCCGCTCTATCGATCAGAACGAAGCTCTGTTTTTATTGCAAGAAGCTGATCTGCTAGAGGTCGGCCAGCTTGCCGATCGAGTGCGGCGTCGGCTTCATCCGGCGCGGCGAGTGACCTTCGTTGTCGATCGCAACGTTAACTACAGCAATGTTTGTCTTGCCGGCTGCTCCTTTTGCGCTTTTTACCGGGCTCCGGGTGCCGAAGGCGGCTACTTGCTGTCCCATGAGCAGATTCTGGCCAAGGTGGCCGAACTGGTGGCGCAGGGCGGTACTCAGCTGTTACTGCAAGGCGGTCTGCATCCCGAACTGGCCATCGATTGGTTCGAAGAGCTGTTTCATGCCATTCGGCAGTCCTTTCCGAGCGTGCAGATTCATTCCCTGTCGCCAGCAGAAATTGTGCATATTGCCGATCAGTCGGGCCTGAATATCGTCGATTGCCTGAAACGGCTGCGAATTGCTGGCCTTGCGTCGCTGCCCGGTGGCGGGGCCGAACTGCTGGTCGACGAGGTGCGTCAGCGCATCTCGCCGGGTAAGATCGGCTGGCAGCAGTGGGCACAGGTGATGACCGAGGCCCACGCCCAGGGCATGCCGACCACCGCCACCATGGTCTTCGGTTTCGGTGAAGAACCGTCTCAGATCGTCGAGCACTTGTTTCGTATTCGCGAATTGCAGCCGGACAGTGGCGGCTTCAGCGCATTCATCCCCTGGACTTTTCAGCCGAATAATACCGCCCTTGGTGGCAAGGGGGCCAGTGCTTGGGATTATCTTAAGGTGCTGGCCGTATCCCGGCTGGTTCTTGATAACATTCCTAACCTGCAGGCCAGTTGGGTCACCCAAGGGGCGGAGATTGCCCAGACCGCGCTGTTTTTCGGTGCCAATGACCTTGGTGGGACTATGCTTGAAGAGAATGTGGTGGCTGCGGCTGGGACTTCTTTTCGCTTGTCGCAGCAGGAGTTGATCGAGTTGATTCGCGAGGCGGGGTTTGTGGCGGGGCGACGGGATACGGGGTATCGGATTTTAGAGGAGTATCGCTGAGATATTGGTGGCTCTTGATGGTACAGCGATAAAACTACCAAGACCGCGGGGTTGCGCCCCCGCCCGCAGGGATTTTAATCCGGAAAAGAAAGACGTCTGAGCGAAGCGAATCTCGTCTTTCCCGGATTATAATCCCGGAGAGAGGGAATCCGCCGCAGGCGGGCCAACGGGGGGCGACCTTTTTTTGGTTACTTTTCTAGGTCGTTAAGAAAAGTGACGCGCCTGGCCGGGCAAGACCGGCCGACTGTATGATTTGGTCTTTTCTATATTTTCAGGGCTGTCGCACAAAGAACAAGGCTGCGGGGTTGCGCCCCCGCCCGACGCCCTACTCTTTTTACGCGCCAAAAAAGAGTAGGCAGAAAAAGGCGCCCCGGCTCCTTGCCCTGCGGGTTCCCTACGCTACGCAGACATTTTGCGGGCGGGCAAAAACTCGCTGCGCTCAAACATTTCCCCGCCTGATCGCAAAACGTCCACTTCGCTCCGGCTGCGTCACAGGGGAGGGTAGGCTTTTGACCCAAAACCCCTGTGAGTGCCGCCGAACGCAGGGATTTTCATCCGGAACAGAAAGACGTCTGAGCGAAGCGAATCTCGTCTTTACCGGATTATAATCCCGCAGAGAGGGAACCCGCCGAAGGCGGGCCAACGGGGGGCGACCTTCTTTTGCTTACTTTTCTAGGTCGTCAAGAAAAGTAAGGCGCCTGGCCGGGCAAGACCGGCCGACTCAAAGGGTTGTATGGGGATGTGTTTTCGGTCTGTTCAAAAACTACCAGACCGCGGGGTTGCGCCCCCGCCCGACGCCCTACTCTTTTTACACGCCAAAAAAGAGTAGGCAGAAAAA